>JAQTNZ010000007.1 GCA_028713595.1 Methylovulum sp.
TGATGTCTACGGGGTGCGCCTGACCGAAAGCATCCTTGCCGGCCTGACCGCCCGCGCCGTAGTGGTGATTGATGCGGATGACCGTATCCTTTACACCGAATTGGTTAACGAACTGGCGCACGAACCCGATTATGACAGTGCGCTGAAAGTGTTGGCGACGTTGGCATAATTCGCCACCCTAATATTCCTTACCATACATTAAAGATAGTGTCGGCCTTTAGCAGCTATCTGCCAATTTACGGCAAAATCAGGTAAACTGCTGATATTATCAGCGATAACACCTAAGCAAGAGAAGTTAGTACGGCATAAAACCTGCTTGCCTATCCATAAAGCTATCCTAACATGGCTCGTCACAGCGCGTCTAAACGTCCGGCCAGACCCGCTATAGTGCTTGCCCTTACGCTTTTACCTCCCCCCGTTATCGTCACATAAGTTTGTTTAGCCCCGCGTTTTATGGATAATGTGCCTTTAACAGATTAAGTTATATGAAAGGATGACACGATATGGCAGAATTAATGAGCAGTGGCATTGAATTGATGTTTGCAGGCATGGGTATCGTATTTTTGTTTTTGACGATGTTGGTGTTTGCGATTAACCTAATGTCCTCGTTGGTGCAGCGATTTTTTCCAGAAGCACCGCCCACCCCGGCAACGCCCCACTCCGCCCCCAGCAATATCGCTGATAAGGCGACCGTGGCGGCCATCATCGCCGCCGTACACCAGTATCGCCAGAAAAAATAAGCCGTTGCCGACACATCGGCAATCCGCTTGCGTTTATTTAGAAAATGCCCGACACACTGTATCCAACCGACCTTGGCGGTCAAATGATTAAAGACTCATAAAAGTATTCTAGGAGAAACACAACATGGTCAAACCAACAACAATGCCCTTAAAGCTTACTGAGGTCGTCTTGCGGGACGCACATCAGTCTATTCTGGCGACAAGGTTGCGTATCGAGGATATGTTGCCGATTTGTGCAAAACTGGATGATATTGGGTATTGGTCCATCGAATCTTGGGGTGGGGCCACGTTTGACGCCTGTATCCGTTATTTGGGCGAAGATCCTTGGGAACGTTTGCGCTTACTGAAAGCGGCGATGCCGAAAACCCCGCAACAAATGCTCTTGCGTGGGCAAAACATCCTAGGCTATCGCCATTATGCCGATGATGTGGTCGATAAGTTTGTTGAGCGTTGCGTGATTAATGGTATTGATGTGTTCCGTATTTTTGATGCCATGAATGACATGCGCAATATCGAACATGCCGTAAAAGCCGTGCTGACCACCGATGCCCATGCCCAAGGCACTATTTCTTACACCACCAGCCCCGTGCATACCCTGGACTCGTGGGTAGATTTGGGCAAACAGATCGAAGACATGGGCGCCCATTCCATTTGTATCAAGGACATGGCGGGGCTACTAAAGCCCTATGAAGCCTTCGAACTCGTCTCCCGCCTTAAAACCAGCACCCACATCCCCATCCACCTGCATTCCCACGCCACCACCGGCCTTAGCGTCGCCAGCATCATGAAAGCGGCGGAAGCGGGCATTGACAATGTTGATACCGCCATCTCTTCCCTCAGCATGACTTATGGGCATAGCGCGACCGAAACCATCGTCGCCGCACTGGCAGGCACTGAACGCGATACGGGCCTGGATTTAATCAAGTTGGAAGAGATAGCCGCTTATTTCCGTGACATCCGCAAAAAATACGCACAGTTTGAAGGCAGCCTCAAAGGCGTGGACAGCCGTATCCTCATCGCCCAAGTGCCGGGCGGTATGTTGACCAATATGGAAAGCCAGTTAAAAGAGCAAGGCGCGTCCGACAAGTTTGATGAAGTGATCCAAGAAATCCCCCGTGTCCGCGCAGATTTGGGCTTTATCCCACTGGTCACGCCGACCTCGCAAATTGTCGGCACCCAAGCCGTAATTAATGTCATGAGCGGTGAGCGTTACAAAACTATCACCAAAGAAACCGCCGGTGTCTTAAAGGGCGAGTACGGTGCGACCCCCGCCCCAGTCAATAAAGAACTGCAAGCGCGGGTGCTGAACGGGGCGCAACCGATAGTGTGCCGTCCGGCAGATTTACTGGCGGCGGAAATGCACAAGCTGATTGCCGAAGTGCAGGAAAAAGCCCAAGCAGAAGGTGTAAAGCTGGCAGAGAACATCGAAGAAGACGCGCTGATTAACGGCATGTTTGCCCAAGTGGGCTGGAAATTTTTGGTCAATCGGGGTAATCCCGCCGCTTTTGAGGCCGCCCCTAACCCCGAAGCCTTCGCCGCTGCCAACGTGCCGCCCGCCGAACCCGAAAAACCCAAAGGCATCGAGACTTATACGGTCAATGTCGATGGCAGAAATTTCAATGTGGCGGTAGGCCCTGGCGGAGCCGCTTTAACCATCCAAGCCCCGCTCGAAGAAGCCACTCCCCAAGTTTTGGTCGCCCATGACGGGGCGGTGGTTTACGCGCCAATGGCGGGTAATATCCTGAAAATCTTGGTCAGTGAAGGCAGTATTGTGACCGAAGGCGAAATTGTCGTCATTATGGAAGCCATGAAAATGGAAACCGAAGTGCGTTCCAAATTTGCGGGCATCGTCAGCGCCGTCCATGTTAAAGAAGGCGGCGCGGTCGCTGGCGGCAATGCCCTGATTTCCTTATAACCTTGTATAGATGACGGATATTTATGGAAAATCTCATTTCACTTTGGCACAGCACAGGGCTTTATAACTTCACTGGCGGTCAGGCGTTTATGATGCTGGTCGGGTTTTTGCTCTTATACTTGGCGATTAAAAAAGGTTTTGAACCGTTATTGTTATTGCCGATAGGCTTTGGCGCCATCCTCAGCAATATTCCGGTAGCGGGTATCGCCGAAGAGGGCGGGCTGTTGTATTACCTGTATTTCGGCATTAAATTGGGAATTTTTCCATTGCTTATCTTCATGGGCGTAGGCGCGATGACCGACTTCGGGCCCATGCTTGCTAACCCTAAGACCTTATTATTGGGGGCGGCGGCACAATTTGGCATTTTTGCCTCCTTGCTCGGTGCCTTAGCTTTAAATGCCGTGCCGGGCTTGGAGTTTTCGCTTAAAGATGCGGCGGCGATAGGCATTATCGGTGGTGCTGACGGGCCGACGGCGATTTATGTCGCTTCCAAGTTGTCCCCCGATTTGCTGGGTGCCATTGCCGTGGCCGCCTATTCTTACATGGCCTTGGTGCCGCTGATCCAACCGCCCATTATGCGGGCGTTGACCACCGAAGACGAGCGCAAGATTGAAATGCAGCAAATGCGGGCGGTCAGCAAGACTGAAAAAATTGTTTTTCCGTTGATGTTGCTGTTGCTGTCAATTTTGCTGTTACCGTCGGCAACACCGCTGATCGGCATGTTTGCATTAGGCAATTTGATGAACACCTGCGGCGTGGTCGAGCGTTTAAGCCAAACCGCGCAAAATGAGCTGATTAATATCGTCACCATTTTCTTAGGCCTGTCAGTAGGTTCCAAACTCAGCGCCGATGCGTTTTTGCAACTCCAAACCCTAGGGATTTTAGGCTTGGGGGCGGTGGCGTTCGCCATCGGCACGGCTTCTGGGGTGATTATGGCAAAAATCATGAACAAGTTCAGCGATACCCCCATCAACCCCCTGATCGGCGCGGCGGGTGTCTCCGCCGTACCGATGGCGGCACGGGTGGCGAACAAACTGGGCTTGGAAAGCAACCCGCACAATTTCCTGTTGATGCACGCTATGGGCCCTAACGTAGCGGGTGTAATCGGTTCGGCAGTAGCCGCTGGGGTACTGTTAAGCTTGATTAAATAGGCGGTTTAGATAAGCGGGCTAGACGCTGCCCGCTTTACCCTGCTGTGCATAATTCAGGCATATAAACAGAAAAAACTGAAAACCAAAAATCATATTCGCCATCAATAAATGCACGGGCTGGGCAATGGCGGGCATCCCTAGACGATCCAGCGACACCCCCGCCAAAATGGCGGTGATAATTAAGGTTGCTAAGGCATAAGCTGTGCGTAACAGCACAGTGCCTTGGGCAACCTGCTGACGCAATTTCCAAACTATCCAAAGATTAGTGAACAGGATCAGCGAGGAAAACGAGCGGTGTACATAAAAAATGAGGGGGAAATCATCGCGCCAATATTGGCGGTCGATATAGCTATGTTCGTGGGCGATAAAATCGACCGCTTCCCTAATTTGCGTACCCATAGCCACTTGCACTAAAGTCATGACCATAGCCACTTGCAGGACGGTTTTAACAGTGGTCGGCAAAGTGCCTATATCAAGCTGGCGGATAAAATCACGTTGCGAGCGGGTGATGGTGTAAATCAGCAAAGCGACAATACCTAGGGCCAACAGCATGTGCAGGGTAATCATGATGGGTTTAAGGTTGCTGGCCACCACGGTCGAACCTAGCCAGCCTTGAAATCCCACCAGAAAAAAACTGCTTAAGGCCAAATAAAAAATGGTTTTGTCGGTTTTGAGAAATATCCTAGATGACCAAGCGGTCAGAAAAATCAACAAACCGATAGTGACACCCACCAAGCGGTTAGTGTATTCCGTCCACGTTTTCACAGGGTTGAATTGGGTGTTTTCATAACCGCGTTGGGCGTAGATTTCATGGTAATTGGCGGGCAGTTGCGCTTCATCAGTCGGCGGTATCCATTGCCCGAAACAGGTCGGCCAGTCTGGGCAGCCCATACCCGCACCCGAGGCCCGAACAATACCACCGGCCAAAATGACCAAATAGACCGAAAAAATGGTAAGCGTGCCTAAGCGGCGGAAACGGATGATGGCTTGGTTATCTAGGAGTGATGTCATAATCGGTTCGGCAAAAGGTTAAAGGGACAAAAGGTGGGGGCTTATTATGCCGACAGCACCGAAGCCGCCGCAAACGGCAAAACCGTCAACGGCTCGCCAGTCACCAATTTTAACGGATAGCCAGCGTTTTCGCTTACCCCCCCTTTTTCGGTCAGCTGCACCACTATCAGCAACAGGCAGTGTTGCCCATCGGCCTGAGCCATCAACACTTGCCCGACAGTGTCATTATGCGCATCTAAGATGTTAGTGTTCGCTGCGGGCGCGGGGGCTGAGGTTTGCGCCAATAACAGGCCGCGCTTGCTCTTGCCCAGATAATGGGTGCGGGCAATGACTTCTTGGCCTGTGTAACAGCCTTTGCTAAAGCTAATACCGCCAAGTTTGTCCAGATTGAACATTTGCGGGACAAATTCTTCCGAGGTGGCGGCACTTAGCCACGGGATGCCACAGCTTATATCGCGTAACCGCCAATAGGCCGGATTTTCCGCCGTATAGCCTTGCTGGCTGTGTGTTGTCCAAAAAGCCATGGCCGCATCAGGCTCGGCCAAAACCAAGGTGCGACCGTCAAGCAGGACACTGATAACCGTGTCTTGACGGGTGGACAGCCAGCCATCTTGGGGTGTCGGGCTTAGCCCTAACAGGCAATAGGCCTCCGTGTTATCAGTCAGCGTAACGGACGAGCGCAAGATAAACAGGCTGAGGCGTTTTTTTAACGTCTCCAGCAACTCCAGCGGCACCAACAAATGGAAAACATCGGCTTGTTTGATGAGCAAAAACGTGGCGATGGCGCGGCCTTTGTGGTTGCACACCGCCGCTAGGCTGCTTCGGGTTTCGCTAACATCGTTGATATTGCAGGTTATCTGGCCTTGCAATAAGGTCGCCGCATCTTTGCCGCTGACCGTCAGCACCCCTAAGTACGCCAAAGGGCATAAGCGTTGCTCGCCGGATGGCATAGGCATGATGTCTGTAGAGGTGTTGCAATCGGCTTGGGCTGACAGCAGGAAGTTTTGCCAAATGGGATTCATAGTCTGATGCCAATTTTTAAAAGTAGTTTATCCACCGCAAAATACCAAGGGCTTAGCCGCCCGCATTGATAATTGCCAATTTATCCGCCTGAATCCCCAACAACAATTCACCTTTGAGCAAACCCACCAGCTCCTTGCCCGCCATGGTATAGCGCCAGCCATGCAATAACGGACAGTCGTCATCGTCATCAAGCAATAACACTTCCAAATCTTTACGGGTCGCCAGTATGCTAGGGTTTAAGGCGTTTTCTTCGGCGCGTACCCGCACCAAGGCCGTTAAAATATCCAATATCGCTTCTTGTTGCTGGTTTTTTTTTGCCGCCCTGCCCTCCACGCTTAAGGGAATGGGTGGCTGGTTTTTGGCGGCGGTGATGAGTTGGCAAAGATCTTTGCCATAACGGCGCACCACGCTTTCATTAATGCCGCGCACCGCCAGCAAATCGCCGACCGTTTCCGGTTGCAGTTTGGCGATGTCAAACAGCAACTCATCACGCAACAGCCAACTTTTCGGGCGGTCTTCCTGTTGGGCGGTTTTTTCGCGCCATTCGGTGATGGCTTGGATAATCGACAACTGACGGCCTGTCAGCTTATTTTTGCCTTTGATTTTTAGCCAGGCGTTGGCAGGGTCAATCTGGTAAATGTCAGGGTTGGAGAGTTCGGCAAAATCGTGCTGCAACCAATCGCTACGTCCCAATTCGGCCAGTTTTTGCAGCATGATTTGGTAAATCTGGCACAAATAAATGACATCATCGGCGGCGTATTCGATTTGCGCCTCGCTTAAGGGGCGTTTGCTCCAATCGGCACGGGTGTGGGCTTTGCTTAAATTGACATTCAGCAGACTCGACACCAACATCGCGTAACCGGGGTTATCCTGATAACCCAACAGCGGTGCCGCGACTTGGGTGTCGAAAATCGGGGAGGGCAACTTGCCACGGATTTGGTAGAAAATTTCCAAATCCTGACGGCAAGAATGGAATACCTTAACGATAGCCGGATTTTCCAGCGCCGTAAATAACGCGTCCAAATCGGGCAAGGCAATCGGGTCAACACAAGCCACCCAATCCGGTGTGGCGATTTGCAGCAGGCAAAACTTGGGGTAGTAGGTTTTTTCGCGTAAAAATTCGGTGTCCAAGGCCAGCCACGCACAGTCGCGTATCAACGCGCACAAGGCGGTCAGTTTTTCGGGGGTGTTTATATAGTTGATGGTGGTCATACAGTTATCAGGGCATTATAGGGGTAGGGCCGCCCGGACAGGCGGCGGGCAAAGCATCAGTCAGGTTCCATCTCGCCCATCGCCTTGCCAGATTTCGGGGGGCGCGGTTTGCTACGGCGGCGATGCAAATTGCTCCGTTTTTTATAGCGGGGTTTGATGCGTTTTATCGCCAGTGGCCGCCCGTTAATTTCCACCGTTTTCAGGTGCTGGAAAATATCCGCCGGCATGGCATCGGGCAAATCTATCAGCGTATAGAGGCTGCGGATATTAATGTTGTTAATATTGTTTTTATCAACGCCAGATTCTTCGACCAGCACCTTTTTCAAGGTGTCCACCGTCAGTTGATGCTGAACACCCAAATCCAAACGGTAACGCACCATCTTAATGGGATTGGCCGCCTCGGTGGGCATAATCTTGGCCGGTGGTGGCGGCTGGATTAAGTGCAACAAAGCGGCGGCACAAGACAACACATCGGTGTCCAAGTCGGCGGCTAGGTTTTTCACCTGGAGACGTTGTTTGGCTAGGGGAGCCGTTGCCAAGATGGTTTGTAAACGCCCCATCAACAGCTCTGGTGTTAAGCTAGGCTCAGGAGCTTGGTAGCTGTCATTCATCCTGTTTTACACGGTTTTATTTAATTAAGGCGCTTTAAGGCGAGTGCCGATGCCGCTGAGTTGGCCTTACTGTCACACGATGGCCAGCACTTGTCAGACCACAGCCCACAAGGTCCGGCTTGGTGATCGGAGCGGCGGCCCTATGCCCCTTCCCGAATAAGATTCGTAAGGTTAAAGCCTGGCCGGATTGATTTCCACATAGGCCTCATCACGCAAGCGGCGTATCCACAATTCGGTCTCTTCTTCAATTTTACGTTTTCTCAGTGCGTCCCTGACTTGGTTCCTACGATATTCGACGCTATTGTCCTTGTTCTCACGCTCAAGCACTTGGATCAAATGCCAGCCGAATTGGCTTTGCACAGGGTCGCTGACTTGCTTGATGTCCAATTTGTTCATGGCCTCTTCAAACGGCTTGACCAGATCGCCGGGCGACACCCAATCTAGCGAGCCGCCTTTTAAGGCCGAGCCTTTGTCATCGGAATGTGAGCGGGCCAGAGCGGCAAAATCATCGCCGTCCATAATACGGGCCTTTAAACCGAACAGACGTTTGCGGGCTTCGGCATCGTCAATCAATTCATTGGTTTTAATCAGGATATGACGGACTTTGGTTTTGGTGATGATGTGGTTGTCCAGCCCCTTATTTTCTAACATTTTAATGATATGGAAACCACTGGCGCTGTGGATAGGCTCGCTGATGTCCCCCGTGTGCATTTGATTGATACCGCCACTGAAAATGGTTGGCAGGGTACTGGTAGTGCGCCAGCCCAAATCCCCCCCTTTCAGCGCATTGGCATCATCCGAATGGCTGATGGCGGCTTGGGCAAAATCAGCCCCACCGCGCAATTTTTTCACCAAATCGTTAGCTTCACGCTGGGCTTTTTGGATTTCATCAGCTGACGCGCCTTCTTTCACCGCAATCAGGATATGCCCCAAATGATATTGGATAGTGTCATCCGCGCCGACCTTGCCTTGGGTTTCCAAATAATGATCCACTTCTTGCTCGGTGACTTTGATGCGTCCGCCAATTTCCCGCCCACGTAATTGGTTAATGGCAATTTCATCGCGCATATTGTCCAAAAAGCCTTTATAGGACATGCCTTGCTTTTCAAGTTCTGAGCGAAATTGCTCCAAACTCATATTGTTGCGCTGGGCTATATCGGCGGCCGAACTGTTGAGCTGGTCTTCACTGATGGAGATACCCGCCCTGTCCGCCATTTGCCGTTGTAGTTTATCGACAATCATTTTTTCCAGCACTTGTTTGCGCAACACCGATTCAGGGGGCATTTGCGTTTTGCTGGCGGCGATGCGTTGGGCGATAATGTTGACTTCTTTTTGCAATTCCTGCTCCAAAATCACATCATCTTCAACCACGGCGACAATGCGGTCCAACGTTTGCGCTTGGGCGCAAAAATTGCCGGATAGGCTCCAAAGCATAACGGACAATAAAAAAGCGGCGGTGGGTGTGTGTTTAATCATTATCTGCCCGGTTTCCGGTAACCATAAATACTTTTCACGAAGAAATCGTCCAATTGCTCACCTACCCCGGTCAGGCCTTTCAGTTCCACCTGAAAGAAGATGCCCGAAGTGGTTGTGCCTTCGACAGTGTTGTTGCTCAGGACATCAGTGCTATTGATGACGTTGATGCTATTGAGGTACTGGCGGCCAATAATGCGGAACCGCCAGCAACAGTTCTCTTTTTCCAGCCCGATAAAGCCGTCTTGGGTACTATTATACAGCCAAGAATATTGCCAGCGCCCCACCATCGACCAGTTATTATAGATAGGCCAATGAAAAGACATATCGCTTTGGGTAATGTCATTGCTACGGTTAGGAATGAGCGGGTTAAGCCGATACAGATAACCCAAGTTAAGCACTTGCCCCGGCTCTTTGGTCAGATGGATAGTCGCCTTACCACGGACAATTTTGTTGCTGCTAGGATCCCATTGGATGCCCGAATCGACGCTGACATGGCGATTGAATTGTGAACTCATTTCCGTCACCAATGGCGAAGTCGGCTGAGTTTCCACTGGACTAATGGCGCATAACGCAGAGGGGTAATCACCGCACAAGGTCACTTCGCGATTGCGGAAATAAAAAATCTCACCGATGCTCAATTTTAGGCGCTCCAGCCCCGTAACCGGATCAACCAACCGCGAGGTAAGCGCGGTGGTGATCTGATTGGCATCTTGGATACGGTCAGAACCACTGAAGCGGTTTTCGCGGAACATATTGCTGTACCAAAAATCGTAAACCGAGGTGTCAAACAAAGGGATTTGGTTTTGGTCGGTTTTCGGGATGTACAGATAAAATAGCCGTGGCTCTAAGGTATGCAGCAGGGTCTTATCGGCGACATTAAACTCGCGCTCCAGATACAGGCCGGTGTCCGCCGACATAATCGGCACTGTCCGCGACACCTCTTTAGGTAAACCGGCGGAAGCTTGGTTGGTCAACACATAATCGGTATGCTGCAACGATAGTTTCGGGGTCAGATAGGCACTGGCGGTTTGCATGGGCAAACTGACCGATGGCTTAAAGTTAAAGCGTTGTCCATTGACCAAGCTGTTATGCTGGAAATACACCGACTCGCTTTCAAGCACCGTATCCAAAGGCAAGCTATTGAAGGAATGCGTCAAGTTCAGGTTAATTTGCGGCAAACGGCGGTAAGGGATTTGATTGCCCGATAACGTGGGGTCTATCGTTTGGTAGTTTTCGGCACGGGCGGTAAGTGCCACACCTTCACGAATATAATTGATGTCCGCCTGGCTTTTGATGAAACTGAAATTCGGGAAGCTTAAGGCGTTACCCAATTCGGCAAAATAGTTTTTGTCGGACACATAATTCAAATCCAGATTGGCACTGATGTTAGGCGTAAACTGGGTGGAATTTTTTAGCGAACCTTGATAACGGGCGCGGGTAAGGACATCGTCATTCGGCATGTATTCCAATAAGATTTTACCGCGTGATTGTTCGGTCAGGTAGCGAAAATCACCACCCAACAAATAGCCGCGTTTAGAAAAATATTTAGGCTTAAGGATAACATCGTAATTAGGGGCCAAATTCCAGTAATACGGCGTGGACAGATGAAAGCCACCGGTTTGGGTGTTACCAAATACAGGGGCAAGAAAACCGGACAGCCGCCTGTTATCAATCGGAAAACTCAGATAAGGCGAATAGAAAATCGGCGTACCTTTAAATTCAAGCCAAGCATTTTTTGCCGAGCCTTTGCCTTTGATTTTATTCAACTTTAGCTCAGAGGCATGGATCGCCCAATCTTGATTGCCGGGCCGACAACTGGTGTAAGTGACATCCTGATAATGGGACAGGCTTTTGTCATCGCGAAACACCGCCTTGGCATGGCCGCGCAAGGGTGCCATCGGATATACAAACAGAGTGTCACGCAATTTGGCCTGGTCGGTCGCCAATTTTAAGGTTGCCGAATCGCTGTGCAAGGCCACTTCGTCATCGCTGTAATAAACATCGCCTTGCAAATCCAACGTTTCGGAGACGCTGTCATAATTAGCGGCATGGGACTGGGCGTGTTGGTCGGCGCGATTCATTTCCACATCGCCCGAATAATTGCCGATTTCATTATCAAATATTTCCGAATAGTTGGATTTGACATCCATCGGAAAACGCTCTCGCAAGCGATTCACTGGCGTAAAGTTTTTTTGGGTACCCACAGGTGCCATGCAATTGCCCCAAGGGTCTTGGCTAAATTGTTTCGCTAACGCATTAAACACTTGCTCTTGCTGGGGATTAAAAACCGGATCAAGCAAACCGATACGCCAACTTTGTAAACTTTCTTCACGGCTGGCCGCGTTACATTGCGGATCGCTGTCGCAAAGTTTGATAACAGGCTTGGTTGCCACCATAGGCTCGCTAATCACCGTTGGCGGTTTTTGGCTGCTAGGGGCAGGGCGTGCAGATTCTACAACCACGGGGCGGGCGGGCGGGGGTGGCGGTGTAGGCGTAAGCTTAGGCGGTTGCAAAACCACTGGGGCAACTGAGCTGGTATCCGCAGCGGGTTCGGGAGTAGGCGCAGGTGAGCCACCTTCCCCCGCACACACCCACTCGTTGGTGTTTTTATCCTGTTGGCAATCCCAAGCCGACGGGGCGGCAAAGCCGTTCGAGGACGCAAGGGAAGGTAAAAAAACCAGAAACAAGCGGCGTAGCATAGGCGGCATCAAGTTTATTAGCGTGGATGTTGGTAAATCGAATAGAATGCAAAGCACGCATTCTACCTCAATTTAATAACGGCCTGATAACTAATCTGCCCCCTACCAAGCCCATGTCTGAAGACTTAAGAACCCTTACTTTACTCGATTGGTTGGAAAATGACCTGTTGCTGACCATCACGGCTTTCCAACCCGCTTCCAGCGATGCCAGTTTCCGCCGTTACTTTCGGGTGAGCACACCCGACGGCTCTCTGATCGTCATGGACGCACCACCCGAAAAAGAAAACATCCCCGCTTTTATTAAAGTGGCCGGCCTGTTGGCCGAAGCCGGGGTAAAAACTCCGACGATTTTCCGGCAAAATCTTGAAGACGGCTTTTTATTGCTGGAAGATTTCGGTAGCCAAGCCTTTTTGGACACCGTCACCACCACTGCGCCCGAACATTTTTACCAACTGGCAATGACCAGCCTGTTCACTTTGCAAAGCCATACCAGCGGACAAACACCCAGCTTGCCCCGTTATGACGAAGCCCTGCTTAAGCGTGAATTAGGTATTTTTAGCGAGTGGTTTGTCGGACAATGGCTTGACCTTGACCCACCTTTAGCCCTTGTAAACCTTGAGACCCTCCTGATTAGTTCGGCCTTAGCGCAACCTGTCACCTGTGTACATCGGGATTACCACTCCCGCAACCTGATGGTGGTGGACAGCGACACCCTAGGCGTACTGGATTTTCAGGATGCGGTGCTAGGCCCCATCACTTATGACTTGGTGTCCTTATTGCGTGACTGTTACATTGCCTGGCCACCCGCACAAGTGACGCAATGGCTGGGCCACTATCACCAACGCTTACGGCAAGCGGGGCTTATTGACGCGGATTTGGCAGCATTTAGCCGCTGGTTTGACTTGATGGGCTTGCAGCGTCATTTGAAAGCCATCGGTATTTTTGCCAGACTGCATTTACGCGATGGCAAATCCGGCTACCTGAAAGACATCCCCCGTACCTTGGGCTACGTGCAAGCCGTTACCGCCGCCTATCCTGAATTGGCAGAATTTGATCACTGGTTACGGCAAGAGCTATTGCCCACTTTCCAACGCTGCCCAGCGACTTTTATGGAGACGGGGCAATGAAAGCAATGATACTTGCCGCCGGACGTGGCGAAAGGATGCGCCCCTTAACCGACCACACGCCCAAACCGCTGCTTAAGGCGGCGGGCAAGCCCTTGTTGGAACATACCTTAAACCAACTGGTCAGTGCCGGATTTACCGACATAGTCATCAACCACGCGCATTTAGGTCAGCAAATCGCCGCTTATTTTGGCAACGGCCAAGCCTTAGGAGCCACCATCGCCTATTCGCCCGAAGGCGAGGAAGGCTTGGAAACGGCTGGCGGCATCATCAACGCCTTGCCGTTATTGGGTGACGGGGTATTTTTAGTCGTCAACGGCGACATCGCCACCGACTACCCCTTCGCCAGCCTCCATCAACAAGCCGTAGGCCTTGCCCACTTGGTGTTGATTGACAACCCTCCGCACCATCCTACAGGCGATTTTTCGCTAAACCCTGCGGGTCTGGTGTGGGATGGCGGTAACGAGAGATTCACTTTTAGCGGCATAGGCCTGTATCGCCCTGAACTGTTCCAAAACCAAGCCCCCGGCAAAAGCAAGCTCGCCCCCCTGTTGCGCCAAGCCATGACGGCAGGGCAAGTCAGCGGCGAGCATTATGGCGGCTTTTGGATGGATATAGGCACACCTGAACGACTACAGGCTTTAGATACTTATTATAGGGAAAGGGCTTAAGCTAATGGACAGCCCCTGAATACAGGGGCTTTTTTCTTACAGAGCGGCTTTAAGCGGAAACGGTCGCTTCGGCAAATTTTCCGCTAGGGCGCGGTTTATCCAGCACCCGTGACTTGCTAGGCTTTTTCTCGCCAGGGCAATCAATGCTGAACCGCTCTACAGTTTCGCCCAGCCTGATGGCGGTCAATTGCCCGCCCCACAAACAGCCGGTGTCTATCGCATAGCAATTGTTGCTTTCGTAATAGCCTAGCGTTGACCAATGTCCGCAAATAATGCGCATATCGGCACTTTTGCGGCCTTGGACATGGAACCACGGGATCAGGCCCTTAGGCTGCGAACCGATGGGGCCGCTGTTGGCAAAATCCAAACGTCCTTCCGCGTCGCAATAGCGCATTCTGGTAAAACAATTGATGATAAAGCGCAAGCGGGACATGCCTTTTAAGTTCGCCGACCACATATTTGGCTTATTGCCGTACATTTGCCGCAAAAACACCGCATAATCCGGGCTTTTTAGCGTCGCTTCCGCCAGCAAGGCCATTTTTTGGGTCCTTTTAAAATCCCATTGCGGCGGCAAGCCGGCGTGGATCAGGCAAAAATCACCGTTATAATGGAACAGCGGCCTATACCTGAGCCAGTCTATCAATTCCTGGGCATCGGGGGCTTCCAATACCGGCGTGAGCGCATCTTTTTTGTTGGCTATCTTAGGGGAGCAAGAAGCCGCCAGCAAGTGCATGTCATGGTTGCCCAGCACGGTGATGGCGGCATCCCCTAAGCTTTTGACAAAGCGCAAGGTTTCCAGAGATTTTGGGCCACGGTTGACCAAATCCCCGGCAAACCAGAGTTGGTCGGTGGTAGGATCGAAGGCGATAACATCCAGCAGTCTTAACAAATCGTCAAAACAGCCTTGAACGTCGCCAATAGCGTAAATGGCCATTTATTAGTGCAGGGTTCTGGGTATGGATAACGTAAATTTAGGGATCGGCGCATCAAACTGCCCACCCTCATCAGTGCGCATCGTATACTCGCCTTGCATCGTACCGACCGGAGTCTCCAACATCGCACCACTGGTGTATTGGAACATTTCACCCGGCTTAAGATAAGGCTGCTCACCGATCACGCCTTCACCCCTGACCTCTTGGATTTTGCCGTTGGAATCGGTAATCAGCCAATGGCGGCTTAACAATTTTGCAGGGGCAGTGCCTTGATTGGTGATGGTGACGGTATAGGCAAACACATAGCGGTGCTGCTGCGGTATGGATTGCGCGGCGATATAATGCGGCGTCGCTTCAACGACTATTTTATATTTTTCGGCCATTACAACATTAACCCGTTCAGGAAATAAAAGATATTCCTACTATTTCATCGTAACTTGCAGGGAAACGCAAGCGCTGTTAAAGCAAAGGTTATCGGCTTAGGCTAAGGGCGTTGGTTTTTGCCGCTATCCTTATAAAATAGGCTGCTGTTGCGGTACTGAAAATGCCCACCCAGGGGCTTGTGAAAGCTATTGCCCATGAAGGCGCACCGCTTTTTAGACACCACCCGTAAAATGGCCGCCCCTCTATTTACGCAGAGCATTTAACCGCCCAAACAAAGACAACGCCCCTACGCTTTGCTAATCCTAACATTTACGCTAATATCCCCCCACCCGTTGGCGGCACTTAACAAAACCCCCAACGATTTTCCCCAAATCAGCAATAATCTCATCATGACACTTGAGCTTTGGGTAAAAATTATATAGTATTGACTCGACACTAAAAGGAGTTCCTGATGATGAAAAAACTGACGACACGCCCTCACCTTACCCTGCTTGCTGGCTTGGCCGCCGCTTTATTGCCGTCAAGCGTCTTTGCTGACCTTGATGCCCCCGCCGCCCATCAGCTTTACGAAAACAACTGCGCCAGTTGCCACGGCTCTGACCACGGCGGCTTTCTTGCCCCGGCACTCAATGCCGACACCCTGAAAGGCCGTAGCCCCACCGCCTTGCGCACTATCGTGATGGCGGGCAGTTTTGACACCCTGATGCCGCCGTTCTACGGCAAATTGACCGACGACCAAATCCGTGGGGTCATCAAGCATTTGCAAACTACTCCAAAACTGGCTAATCCAGCATGGACATTGGAGGATATGAAAGCGTCCTTAAAAGTCTATGTCAAAGACGAAAGCACCTTGCCAGCCAAGCCTACTTACGCCATTGATTCTATAGATGATGTGATCGGCGTGGCGGCACGGGGCAAATACGGGCGTGGCGAAGGCTCAAAAGCCGTATTCATCAACAGTAAAACCCACCAACAAATCGGCGAAGTACCGACCGCCACGGCGGCGCATATTATCGACTACAACCCCGCCAACCCGCGCTGGGCTTACATCAAAACCGATACCGCCGAAATTTTTAAAGTCGATTTATACTCCATGCAAGCCGTGCGCAGTATCAAGACCGGCTTCAACGGCCCTGGCTTAGGCGTGTCGCGTGATGGCAAATACATCATGGCCGGCTCGTTTGTGCCGCATAACGCCGTCATCTTAAATGCCGATACCTTAGAGCCATTAAAGACCTTTGAGCTAGAAGGCATAGACCCTGATGGCAAACAAGTCAGCTCCGATTCCGGCATGATTATCGGCACACCGTTTGCCGACATTTTCGCCATCGCCTTGGAAAACGCCGGACAAGTCTGGGTAGTTGACCTGACGGAAGGCTTCCCCGTCACCCGCATCACCGATGTGGGCCGCCATTTGCACGATGCCTTCCTGACCCACGGCGGCAGCAAGCTGATGATCGCCTCTTACGATGACAGCATCGTTGCCGCGATAGATTTGAAAGACCGTAAAATTATCAAAAAACTCGAAGCCGGTTGTGTGCCGCATGTCGGCGGTGGTTCGGCGGTGGTGGTTGACGGGCGCACCTTAGGCTTTGGCACTAACTTTGGCGATTGCGACAAAACTGTGGTCAGCGTTTGGGATTTGGACAAAATGGAGGTGGTCAAACAAATCCCCGTGGCCGGTGGCACCGAATCCCCCGCCGCCCATGCCAACGCACCCTATGTTGCGGTGGATATTATTTCCAAAGACCGCCGGGCGCGTACCATCCAGCTGATCGACAAGAAAACCTTGGAAGTGGTCAAGACCTTGGATGTCGGCGGCCATGCCTACTTCCCCGAATACAGCGCCGATGGCAAATTCCTGTACGTCAGTGCCGGTTACAGCGGTGATGAAGTGGTGGTATATGACTCGACTACGTTGGCAAAAGTCGCCTCTATCGGCATGGAAAGCCCTGCGGGCATTTTCTCGCACGGTCGCGTCCGCTACATGACCCGTGGCCTGTCGCCCGATGATTTGGCGGCACGCGACGGCGAACTGAAAGGAGCCAACTAATGAAACGCTTGCTACTGACAGGCGGATTGCTGCTGGCGACACCGCTCGCCCAGGCCACCAGCCTTTACGCCGGACAAGCCCGGGCGGCGGCGGTCTGTTCGCAATGCCACGGCATTAGGACACCCTCCGCCGATGCGCCCTTCCCTACCTTGGCAGGGCGCGATGCCGACT
>JAQTNZ010000008.1:0-7477 GCA_028713595.1 Methylovulum sp.
GGCAACAACTGCTTGAACAGATTGACCGACCAACGCTCCAGCGCTTCCGGCAGCAGCGTGTGGTTGGTATAAGCCATGGTGTTGCGGGTAATTTTCCATGCCTCATCCCAAGACAGGCCATGCACATCCATCAATAAACGCATCAATTCGGCGACGGCGATACTGGGATGGGTATCGTTTAACTGGAAACAATTTTTCTCGGCAAAATTGGTAAAATCATGCCCCTGCCGATGTCCACGCCCATGACCGTGGTCACGAATCCAACCGGCAATCACATCCTGCAAACTGGCGGAAGCCAACAGATATTGTTGGCGCAGACGCAAGGCCTTGCCATTTTCGTTGGCATCGTTGGGATACAGCACCATGGTGATATTTTCGGCGGTATTTTTGGCGGCCACCGACTCGGCATAATCACCGGCATTAAATTCTTGTAAATCAAACTCTTCGGTGGCTGCGGCCTTCCACAAACGCAAGGTGTTAACCGTGCCGTTTTGATAACCCGGCACAGGCGTGTCGTAAGGAATCGCCAAAATGTCATGGGTATCCAACCAACAAACACGGGTGTGACCATTTTCATCGGTGTGCTTTTCGGTATGGCCACCAAATTTGATCCGGTAGGCAAATTCGGAACGCTCAATTTCCCAAACATTGCCATAACGCAACCAGTGGTCGGGTTTTTCAACTTGCTCGCCATTGGCAATGGTTTGCGTAAACATACCATATTCATAACGCAAGCCGTAACCGGTCACAGGCAATTGCAACGTTGCGCAACTGTCGATAAAACACGCCGCCAGACGGCCCAAACCGCCATTGCCCAAACCGGCATCCGGTTCGCTTTCCACCAGCTCCTCCAATTCCAAGCCCAAATCATACATGGCTTTTTGTACGGCATCGGTGATACCTAAATTAAGCATGGCATTGCTTAAGGTGCGCCCCATCAAAAATTCCATCGACAGATAATAGGCACGGCGGCAATCCTGCTCACGATAGGCATTGTAAGTGTTTTTCCAGCGTTCAATCAGTCGGTCACTGACGGTCAGGGACAAGGCTTCATAAGCATAATGCGGTGACCGGCAATTTTGGTCGCGCCCTAAGCGATGGCTGTAGTTGCGTTTAAAATCAGCAATAATGTCTTCAGTACCCAAACCTAAGTGAGGTAGCAACGTAATATTGGCTTTAGGTTGGCTTTTTTTGAATGTTTTAGTTGGCATGATTCACTCGTGAGCAGTTGGCATGAAAGGGTTTGTTGCCCATTTTACCAAGATACACAAAAATATTCTGTTTAATAATCGCTTGAACTTGCCCAACACCCAAGTGGATAATGTCGGTATTTGCCTATAAAATCGCCCGCCGTTTATCCCAATTCTAATTTAACCCCTTAATCTTAAAGGCCAAGACCATGCCAACAGTAACAGGTGACCAATTCAACAACATACTCAACGGCACGTCCGGCGATGACCAGATATTTGGCTTGGCCGGCAATGATGTGCTGACAGGCAATGATGGCAACGACTATCTTGATGGCGGTGATGGCAATGACACGCTAAACAGCGGCACTGGCAACGACACGCTAGTGGGTGGCAACGGCAATGACCTGCTGGACGGCGGCAACGGCAATGATTTTTACACGGGCGGGGCGGGCTATGACACCTTTATCATGACTATTGATAACGCGGCGGCAAGCAATGAAATATCCGATTTTGAGCTGGGCATAGACCGTATTGACCTTTCTAAATGGGGTATTGCCGATTTTGCGACCTTACAGGCCCTTTTAGGCCAAGACAACAATAACAACGCCGGCTTTAGCTTTTACCGCAATGACGGGGCGCAATCCATGCTTTTGTTAGGCATCAATCAAGATGATTTAGTCCCCGCCAATTTCATTTTCTCAAGCACATCCACTAACGATACGATAGTGGGTGGCAACTTGATGGATGACTTGTTTGGTGGCTTGGGCAACGACGTAGTGTCCGGTGGCCTAGGCAATGACCGCCTGTTCGGCGAAGGCGGTGATGATGTTTTATATGGCAATATCGCCAGTAGTATTAATGGCAATGCTGATGGCCAAGATTTATTGTACGGTGGGGCGGGCAACGACCAATTGTTTGGCGGCAGTGACATGGATCATTTGTTTGGCGGTGACGGTAATGACAAACTGGACGGCGGTGCGGGCAGTGATTTTATGACTGGCGGGGCGGGCTATGACACCTTTGTCGTACGCTCTGAAAACGGTGCACAAAATGACAGCATCCTTGATTTTGATGTCAGCCAAGACAAGATCGATGTGACTGCCCTGGGTATCAGCGATTTTGACACGATTAAGGTATTGAGCGGATCTTCCCAAACATCGGACTATGCTATTATCTACCATGTCCATGATTACGAAAATGTGCTGTTTTTTAATAATGTCCTCCCTGGCAACCTGATCGCCAGTAATGTCGTTTTTGCCACCACCAGCACTAACCAAACCTTTACGGGCGATACCCAAGATAATGACCTGTTTGGCGCTTTAGGCAATGACACGCTGTCAGGAGGACTAGGTAATGACCGCCTGTTCGGCGAACAAGGCAATGATCTGCTCTACGGCTATCTCAGCACCGACCCTAACGGCGGCGGGGACGGTAACGACAGCCTTTATGGCGGGGCGGGCAACGACCAATTGTTTGGCGGCAGTGGTAATGACACCTTAAGCGGTGGCACAGGCGATGACATTCTTAGCGGCGGCACAGGCGGCGATACTTTGGATGGCGGTAGCGGCAACGACACGGCCAGCTATCTCGATTCGGCAGGGGCAGTGACCATCCGGCTTTGGGACAACACCGCAACGGGCGGTGATGCCTCAAACGACCATTTAAGCAACATCGAAAACCTCACCGGCAGCAAGGCGGGTAATGACACGTTGGTCGGCAATGCCCTAAACAATGTGCTGGACGGCTCCATCGGTGCCGATTACATGAACGGGCGCGAAGGCAACGACACTTATTTTGTCGATAACGGCGGCGATGTCATCAGTGACTATTCAGGTATCGACACGGTCAACAGCAGCATTTCCTATACGTTAGGCGCCACGCTGGAAAACCTCGCTTTATTGGGTACGGGCGGCTTGAGCGGTACTGGCAACACCCTGAACAACACCCTTTCCGGCAATGGTGGCAACAACACCCTCAACGGCTTGGACGGTGTTGACACCGTCTCTTACGCCAACGCCAGTGCGGGCGTGACCGTCAATTTAGCCAACAGCGCGGCACAAAACACCCTCGGTGCAGGTACGGACACCTTGTTAAATTTTGAAAACCTGACGGGCAGCAGTTTTAATGATGTGTTGGTTGGCAATGCAGGTAACAACACCTTAACAGGGGGGGCGGGCGTAGACAAACTGACGGGAGGGGCTGGTGCTGACAACTTTATGTTTACCAGTGCCTTAGGGGTCGATACGGTGACTGATTTTGCCTCAGGCAGCGATAAGCTGCTGTTCAGCCAAGCGGGCATTCGTATCGGTGACGGTGATACCCTATTGGAAGGCGGCGTGGTCAGAACTTCCGGCACGGGCGGTTTTGCCAATAGCGCGGAATTGGTGATTATGCAGCAAAATATCGCCGGAACCCTCACCACCAGTTCGGCGGCCACCGCTATCGGCTCGGCCACCGCCGCTTATACACTGGGCAAAACCGTGCTGTTTGCCGTCGATAACGGCACGGCAACTGGCTTGTTTTTGTTCACCGCCGCCAATACTGATGCACTGGTGAGTTCTAGCGAACTGACCCAACTGGCCGTTATCGGTAACACCGCCAACACGGCGTTGACGGATTACGGGTTTGTCGCCTAATACTATCCAAACCACGCAAGGCGCGGCAACTGCCCCGCCTTGCGTGGCTATCAATGCCTTAAGCGGTTTTTTGCTGGCTCCTAGTGTGCGCCAAAACCCTGCCGGCTTTAACCACCGCCAAACCGAGCAGCGCGTAAGCCAAGGCCGCACCGGAATAAGCAGGGAAATAGGTGGCAACCGCCACGCTATAATCAACAACCGACATATCCGCATAACGGCCTGACAACAAAAAGAAGCTGCCGTTAGAAATGACAAACGCAACTGAAGCCGCCACCGCCGCCAAACCGACAAATAAAGCCAAGCCGCTTTTGCCCGCTGCCGCCGACATCCGAAAGAAACGCCCAGCCAACCACATCACTGCATAGGTGGGTATCAAGAAAACATAGGCGGGTGACATGCACCAATCGCTGACGTTAAATTGGTTGATCGCCAGATAATCCAGCAAGCCCGCCGCCACCAACAAACCCGCCAGCCAAGTGCGGTTACTGACATACAAGCCTGCTAGGAAGAATACCGCCAACGAGGCATCCGGCAACGACCAAGCCGAACCGAAATGATGTACCCGTGTCGCCGCCATCAAGGCGAGCAAAGGCAAGATGGCAAGATTGTTAACTGTCAATTTCATAATAGTGCTCCGAATTAAATAAAATAGGTGGCAAAAAGCGCCAATACTGTGTAGCTTAATCGTTATAGTGGATGGACACAAAAAAGTTTCTGTCGGGCGTGTTATAGCTATAGGCTGTCTGATAATTTTCATCCAACAAATTGTTCAATTTGGCGCTGAGCATCCAGTTTTTGTTGACATGCCAGGCGGTGCGCAAATCCACGGTGACAAAACCATGCAAGGTAACCCGCGAATTGGGGTAGGTGCTATAGTCAATGTCAGGACGGTCGCCTTGCGCCAACACATAAGCCCCGACATCAAACGCCCCTAAAGACCGTGACAGGTCAAACGATAGCGTTTTGTCGCTACGCCGCTGCAAGCGCAGCCCTGTTTCCACATCGACCGGATTTAATAAGTTCAGGTTTAACTTGTGGTGCCAGCCAAACAAATCCGTGCCGATTTGCGCCTCAATGCCTTCGATACGGGCTTTATTGACGTTGACCGGCGGCCAACCGGAAATCAATTGGTCAACATCGGTATGGTAAGCGCGCAATTCCCATTGCACTTGTTTATGCGTGCCCGCCACGCCCACTTCCACCGATTGTGATTCTTCCGGCTTTAAATGCGGATTGCCGCCGCCAAAGCCCGTGTTAGGCCAATACAGCTCATTAAAGGTCGGCGCCTTAAAGGCGTTGCCGAAACTGGCGAACGGGCTGATGCCTAACGTGGAGTTATACCGCCAGCCGATACTGCCGGTCACATAATCACCGAACGCCTGGTTTTTATCACCGCGCACCGAGACGTTAATAAAATGATGCTCCAGCAAACGGCTGTGCAATTCCGTAAACAGACCCGCATCATACCGTGAACGCTGGCTATAAGTGTTAAAGCCGGGGCTATAGGTGTCCAAATCGCCGCTGGCCACCTCATCCAAGCGGTAATCCGTACCGATGGTCAATTGATGGGCATCGCTTAACTGCACTTGGTTCAACCAACTGGCATTCCAGCGTGTGGTGTTAAAACGGCTTTCAAAACTGCCATCGGGGAAAAAAGTGTCCAGATAGTCAATGCTTCGCCCTAAGCGCAACAGGGTATGCCAACTCTCCAGCACATCCATTTTACCTGTAAGCCCCAGCACCTGATTGATAAACGCCGAATTATTGCCGCCCGAACTGGCATCATATTGGTTGGTGCCTTGGGCGCGGGTAAAAAAGGCTTCGATTTCGGCATCATTGGCGAAACGATGGCCGGCCCGCGCATTAACGCCGGTATTCTCATACCCGTCACGGTCGGGGTCGCTGTTTTGTTTGGCGTTAAAACCCGCCGAATCAATATGTGACACGCCCAGATTATACCAATTGGCCCCCAACTTACCACTGACCGTGCCAGCGGTATGTGCCGTGTCATAAGAACCGCCGCCCGCTTGCAGGCTAACATGGGGCTTATTGTCATCGTGGCCGCCTTTACGGGTAAAAATTTGGATAACCCCGCCTATCGCCTCCGAACCGTACAAGCTCGACTGAGGCCCACGGATGATTTCCACGCGCTCGATTTGGTCAATAGGAATCAGCTCATAAGGCATTGTGCCCGTCGTTACCGACCCCACTTTGATGCCATCGATCAACACCAAGACATGGCCCGGATTAGTGCCGCGCAAGAACAGGTCGGTGGGTTGGCCGTAACCGCCGCTCTGGGCAATATCAATGCCTAACGAGCCTTTAAACAAATCGGGTAAGGTTTTGACTTGCGAGCGTTCAATATCTTGGCGGGTATACACCGTGGCACCGGCCGCCAGCTCGTTTTGGAAAGTTTCCGTGCGGGTCGCGGTGACAATAACGCCAGGCAAATCGACTGGCTGCCCCGCTTGGGCAGGAGAAAAAGGGATAATAAGGATTAATAAGGGAGTGGCTATAATTTTTTGCATGGGATCCTCTGCGCCGCCCGCGCATCGTGAAAATAAAATCACAGCGCGGAAACGACCACAAAAGCAGACCCGCGCACCAGACAGTGCGCCATAGCCTTATTTCGTAGAACAGCCCGCCGCTGTGCCGAATACGCTTTTAGGCCGGTCTCCGGGCTTATCAGTGGCGGATGCCTGACTTGTCACCTTCCCATGCACAAAGCACAGTGGCATTTTGACTAGCCTTTACTGAATCACCGTTGCGGGGGCAGCGTCGGCTTAGAAATGCGGGGCATTTCACCGACTTCCCGTTTAACCAGGGGGCATTTGCCCACTGGAACCTAAAAGCAGGGGGTCATTATAAGAGATTGTCGCAATAAAGCAACTTGGCGTTGCCATTTGCCAACGAAAAATAGAAGGCAAACAGCAATGTCTTCCGCCTAAGCCAATGGCCCCAACCGTCCGCCCATCCAGACCTGAAACAAGGCCTCGTTTAAATATCCAAGCCCAGCCTGAAAATGCTTTTGGAGCGTGGGGCAACCCATCAAGGCGAACCCTACCCGTGCCAACAACCAACGCATGGCGCAAGGCATTAAAACGAGCGAGACATTATGGATTTTAGGTGGTGTGGCCTGAGGCGCATTTGGGCAAGCTGGCATATCCAAAACGGCACACCCGTACATGCCCTGAAAGAGCTGGGCGGATGGTCTGCTTGCCTATGATATAGCGGTATGCACACTTGCCTATGCGGACATTTAGCGCATTGCCAAGTACGTTAGCGGTGCAAATTCGGCACAAGCAATTATAAAGGAATAACTAAGTGCCTGATTTTATGGTGGCGATAGGTGGATTTGAACCACCGACCCCGGGGTTATGAATCCCGTGCTCTAACCAACTGAGCTATATCGCCGTTTGGAGGCTTTGTAAAGAGCGGGAATTATAAATACCCGCTCTTGTTTTGTCAAACGTTGAATCGAAAGTGCATGACATCGCCGTCTTTTACGATGTAATCTTTGCCTTCTAATCGCCATTTTCCTGCGTCTTTCGCACCTTGTTCACCTTTGTAGGTGATGAAGTCGGCGTAAGAAATTACTTCGGCACGAATAAAGCCTTTTTCAAAGTCGCTGTGAATCACGCCTGCCGCTTG
>JAQTNZ010000008.1:7487-17026 GCA_028713595.1 Methylovulum sp.
TTTGAACCACCGACCCCGGGGTTATGAATCCCGTGCTCTAACCAACTGAGCTATATCGCCGTCTTGCGAGGAATCGCTGAAAGAGCCGATTATTTTATATAGTTAGTTTATACCTGTCAAACATTAAATCTAAAATGCACGACATCACCATCTTTAACAACGTAGTCTTTGCCTTCTAAGCGCCATTTTCCGGCATCTTTTGCGCCTTGCTCGCCTTTGTAAGTGACGAAATCCTGGTAAGAAATGACTTCGGCGCGGATAAAGCCTTTTTCAAAGTCGCTGTGGATTACGCCTGCGGCTTGGGGGGCGGATGCGCCGACCGGGATGGTCCACGCACGGACTTCTTTGACACCGGCGGTGAAATAGGTCGCCAAGTCCAACAATTCATAACCGGCCCTAACAACGCGGTTAAGCCCTGGCTCTTCCTGGCCCAAATCATCAAGGAATTCTTTGCGCTCGTCTTCTTCAAGCAAGGCTATTTCGGCTTCTATGGCGGCGCAGATAGGCACGACACGGGCGTTTTCTTTGGCGGCTAAGGCCACGACCTTGTCCAGCAGCGGGTTGTTCTCAAAACCGTCGTCTTGGACGTTGGCGATATACATGGTGGGTTTGATGGTCATCAGGCATAAGTCGCGGATCAGGGCTTTTTCGTCCGCGTCCAAGTTCAAGCCGCGTGCGGGTTCGCCCGCTTCAAGCTGTTTTAAGACCCGCTCCAACACGCCTTTTTTTGCCACATCGTCTTTGCTGCCTGATTTAGCCAGTTTGCTGACGCGCAACAGGGCGCGTTCCACCGAGGCCATATCCGCCAAGGCCAGTTCGGTGTTGATGGTTTCTATATCGGAAATGGGGTCTACCTTGCCGGCGACATGGACGACGTTTTCATCATGGAAACAGCGCACGACATGGGCGATGGCATCGGTTTCCCGGATGTTGGCAAGGAACTTGTTGCCTAAGCCTTCGCCTTTGGAAGCGCCGGCGACCAGCCCTGCGATGTCCACAAACTCAATAGTGGTGGGCAAGGTGCGTTCGGGCTTGACGATCTCCGCCAGCTTGTCGATTCTAAGGTCAGGTACGGGCACAACGCCGACGTTGGGGTCTATCGTGCAGAAGGGGTAATTTTCGGCGGCGATTTTTGCGCGGGTCAGGGCGTTAAATAAGGTTGACTTGCCTACGTTGGGCAAACCCACGATTCCACAATACAGTGCCATAGCGTTTTTTTATAATCCGGTTAAGTTAGGGACAAGATGCAACAAATCGGCCATTATACAATTTATTGGCGATAACCACACGGCAAAACGTTTAGCCATCACTTATCAATCATATAAAACCCCATTGTCAATTATTTTTGCGAATCAGATATGATATTTTTCAACAAAGGGAAATCACTAATCTTTTCAATTGCTTGATTTTTAATGGTTTAAAAAATAACAGATTAAATTGCTAATGCAAAAGGATTTTTTAATGCTTTTGGTTGTCGATATTTGTCACTAACGCTGATTTTTATATTGGCAATTAATTACAATAAACCAAGGCATCCTTATGAATTACTGGCTAATGAAATCCGAACCTGACGTATTCAGCATTACTGATTTGGTTAACCGTCCGGGGCAGTTGGAGCCTTGGGACGGGGTGCGCAATTATCAGGCGCGCAATATGCTGCGTGATGCGATGAAATTGGGCGACCTGGTGTTTTTTTACCATTCCAACTGTGCCGAACCCGGGATTGTCGGCATTATGGAAGTGGCAAAAGAAAGTTATCCCGACCTTTCGGCATTTGACCCTAATGACAAACATTTTGACCGGATCGGCGACCCGGCCAACCCGCGTTGGTTCAGTGTCGATGTCCGCTATGTCAGGACATTATCACGCACGATCACCCTGCAAGAGCTGAAGTTAAAACCAGAATTGGCGGGTTTCGCCTTAATCAAGCGCGGCAACCGTTTGTCGGTCATGCCCGTCAGCGAGGAGCAGTGGCAGTTTATTTTGGCGTTGGAATGACCCGCCGCCTATTTACTCTTTGCCCGCCACTTAGTTTTTGGGCTTTTCTTGTTGGCCTTGTTCATAGCGGTCATAAGATTGGGTGGCGGTATCATAGCACCGCGCCCGTTCGGTGTTGTCAGCAATTTTGGTGCATTGGTCCAGACGCGCGCCTTGGGCGGCATCGTATACCCTTTGTGCGGTGCAGCCTTGAAGCAAAATGAAGAGCAGCGCGGGGATGGTTAATTTTTGCATCTGTTGTCCTTTAGACTATTGGCTTAAACAGGCCACGACAAGGCTTTGCCGCAGCATTTTCGGGCGGGCGGATAACAGAGTGCCATCCGCCTGAGTCTCCGGCTCTTGCCCTACACTACCTGATCTTTCTTCATCATCATACGGATACCGCGTATCGCTTGGCGGGTACGGTGTTCGTTCTCAATCAGGCCAAAACGCACATGGTCATCGCCGTATTGCCCGAAACCAATACCGGGGGCCACCGCCACTTTGGCTTCCAACAACAATTTTTTGGAAAACTCCAATGACCCCATAGCCTGATAGGCTGCGGGGATTTTTGCCCACACAAACATGGTGGCTTTGGGCTTTTCAACCGGCCAACCGGCGGCGGCCAAGCCATCACATAAGACATCACGGCGTTTGCGGTACATGTCGGCAATTTCCACCACGCAATCTTGCGGGCCTTCAAGCGCGGCAATGGCGGCGATTTGTATCGGCGTAAACGTGCCATAGTCCAGATAGGATTTAATCCGCGCCAGCGCCGAAACCAGTTCTTTATTGCCGCACATAAAGCCAACGCGCCAGCCAGGCATGTTGTAGCTTTTGGACATGGAGAAAAACTCCACGGCTATGTCTTTGGCGCCTTCGATTTGCAGGATGGACGGAGCTTTGTAACCGTCAAACACAATATCGACATAGGCAATGTCATGCACCACCCAGATGTTATGTTCTTTCGCCAAAGCGATGATTTTCTCAAAGAAATCCAGCTCCACGCATTGGGCGGTCGGGTTGCCGGGAAAGTTAATAATCAGCATTTTCGGTTTAGGCCAACAATCGACAATCGCCTTGCGCAGTTCTTCAAAAAAATCCACGCCGGGGATTAATGGGACGTGGCGCAAATCGGCGCCCGCAATCACCACCCCGTAAGGATGGATAGGATAGGCGGGGTTAGGCACCAAGACAATATCGCCAGGCCCTAAGGTCGCCAAGGCCAGATGCGCCAAGCCTTCTTTGGAGCCTATGGTGACAATGGCTTCGGTTTCTGGATTCAAATCCACGTCAAAACGGGTCTTATACCAGTTACAAATGGCTTTGCGCAAACGCGGGATGCCTTTGGACATCGAATAACGGTGGGTGTCTTCGCGTTGCGTCGCCTCAATCATCTTATCGACGATGTGTTTGGGTGTCGGTTGGTCGGGGTTTCCCATACCAAAATCGATAATGTCTTCACCCGCCGCGCGGGCCTTGGCTTTCAGCTCATTGACTATATTAAAGACGTAGGGGGGTAAGCGGCTTATTCTTTGAAATTGTTCCATTTACAGCTCTTGGCAACCAGTGTCTGAGTAAAGTTAAAAACAGTCTAAGGTACTGTTCCGGCAAACATCTGTCAAATAATAGACAGATTAAATAGTAAGGTTTGCAAAAAACTGCAAAACCTAGGCAAATGAAGCCCCGAATCCAATGGGACATTACGCACTAAGCGCGTTAATAAAGTCATCAATTGCAACACCTCCCTGCTTGAGCAAACCTGCTAAAGTACCTGTTTTTATTTCACGGTGATTAGGCACCACACAACCTTGAGAGCCTTTACGAAGGATAATATGGCTACCTCGCTGCCGGACGACAGTAAAACCCAGGCGGCGCAAAGCACGAACCGCTTCAGCGCCAGAAATGACGGGCAAGCTAGGCATGAGCCGCGACTTGGAATGTCGTTAATAACGAGCGTCCTATGATAGTGAGCGGAAACTCTTCCAAATAAAGCTCTGTGGCTTCTTGCAGGTTTATAAGAGCCTCTTCAATGCTTTCGCCTTGAGTTGTCGTACCCGTTTCAGGATTGAAAGCGACATAACCACCTTCGATAGCTGGAGTCAATACAGCAGATAGTTCCATTATTTTTTCCTTATTTACCATTGTGTTATAAAGTAAATGCGCATGAGCGGCTTAGTTATCTATAACGCCATCCGCCTATGCACCATAAGTATCTACACAAGTTTTGTAACTATCTGATTTTTATACAATTGTTACTTTTTATCAAATGCGCTAACTATTTGTTTTACAAGGGCTAATAAAAGTTGTGTAGATACTTATGCCTATGCACCCTGAACCACCGTCTCCCGCACATGCACTTCCCTTTGCGGTAAGGGAATTTCTATATGATGCTCACGCAGGGCGCGTTCCAGCCGCAGGTGCAAATCATGGATGACTTGCAGGCGGTGGGACATTTCGCTGACAAACACGCGGATGGAAAAGTTGACCGCGCTATCGCCAAAGCCGGTTAACAATACCACAGGCGATGGCTCGGCAAGCACCAACGGCGTGTCCCGCACCGTTTCTAACATCAGGCTATGCGCCTGTTCCAAATCCGTGCCATAAGCGATGCCGACCGGAATCACCACACGGGTGATGGAATCGCTTAACGTCCAGTTGATTAACTGGTTGGTGATGAAGGTTTTGTTCGGCACGATCAATTCTTTTTGATCCCAATCCATAATGGTGGTCGCCCGCATTTGGATGCGGCTGACCTTGCCGGTGACATCGCCGATAGTGACGGTGTCGCCAACACGGATAGGCCGCTCAAACAGCAAAATAATGCCTGACACCAAGTTGGCGAAAATTTCTTGCAAGCCAAAACCTAAACCCACGCTGAGCGCCGCCACCAACCATTGCACCTGCGCCCAACTGCCGCCCAGCTCATTGGCGACACAGAGAAAGCCGATGGAGATCAACAAATATTTGGCGAGTTTGTTGATAGCATAGCGGCTACCCGTTTCTATGGTCAAATGCCGGAACCATAAAATTTCCATAAGCCCCGAAAAATTCAGCACCGAGACGATAGTGATAAACACATACATCGCCGCCAATAACAAGTTGGTCAAAGTCACCGGCTGCATGATCTCTTGCTTGTCCACCGTCACCTGATGTTCCCATAGCTCAATATGGTCAAGGAATGAGAAGGCCGGAAAGATATTCTTCCAAATCATCCAAATACTGATAATCAGCGTCAAACAGATAAACACATTCAGCAATTTGACGGTTTGCGCGTTGATTTTGGGAATATCCAGCCCCTCTTCCAGCGGCAGCGTGATATCTTCGCCGCCTATGGGTTGTGGCCTTTCAGGCAACGCTGACAGCCGCCGCTTTTGCCGGGCATTTTCTATCGCCAATTGCCGGTTCACCAACGTTAACCAACGGAAGACCATTTCGTGAAAGACCATCAGCAAAAACACCAAGCGCAGAGTGACGACGAGTTGTTGTTGCAATTCCAAGGCGCTCAAATAATAGCCGGCCACCGCAAAGCCGATAATGATTAAGGGCAATGCAATCGCCCCCAGATACCAAAAATAACGCAACTGGTTAAGCCAACCTTGCGGATTGGCGGCAATGGCATACTGCAATAGGCCACGGGCCGGATGCAAAATCATGCGCAAAAACACCGCCATCGCCAGCAGGCTGATAACCAATGCCAAACGCCCGATATTATCGCTGTACAAGGCTTCGCCGGAGGCGCCCGTGCTGTTAATCAAAAATACGCAAGGCACGGTAATAAAGCGCAACCAGGCGATTTGCCCCCGGAATAGGCTGGCGGTTTCTTGCCGCCATTGGAAATGTTTCCGTGCAATCCCTTGCGGGGCAAACAAGCGGTAAAAAAATTGCAAGAAGAACAGGGGAGCCGCCGCGACTTGGAACCCTACCCCCGTGGCTTTGCTAAAGTCGGACACATGTAGGCTATGGCTTAAAAACCAGCCCCAATAATAAAACATCAGTGGCAACGGCAAAATTATCAGCAACAAATGCCCAAAAGCTTTAACCGTATAGAGAAATCGGTCACTATAAAATTTGCCGACTTGTTCCGACAGGGTGATTAAGCGAAACTTGCTCCAACGCTGGCAAAACACCAACAGCAATAAGCTTAAAATGGCGGCAAAAGCCAGAAAGGGATCATAAGATAGCGCAGTTAGCGTATCTTTAATGACCCCCATCCAATTCAACGGCGACAATAGCCATTGTGAGGCGTGATAAAGCCCGGGCAGAAAATCGGCGTTAATGGGTTCGGAACTGGGTACCCAGAGCAGGCGTTCGTCAAGATACGCCGCAAATTTTTTCGCTTGGGCTACCATTTGTTGCCTGGCAAAATCAAAATCGCCCAAAGACCGTAAAAACGTGTCATCCGCCACCGTCAACTTGTTCAGCAAGTCTTTTTGGCTGTTCATCAATACCCGCAGTTCCGCCTGGATCATCATGCGTGATTCATTGGGCATGTTCGGATCGACTTGGGTGTCCATGATTTGTTGCAAAGTATGATCGACATCAGCCAATTTTTTCAGCTTGTCTTCTATCTTAAACAACGCCAAGCTGGTCTCGGCAGTCTCGTTTTGGACGGTTTCCGCCTGTACACCATGCTGTATGTCGGTCAATAAATTACGCCGCTGTTCGCGGAGAATCTTGCCTAAGGCCGGACTTAGACCCGCCAGGCTGATTTTTTTTTCGGCGCTTTTAAAATCACTGTCAATTTCGGTGACTTGGGCATCAAGCTTGTTTTCTTGCTCATTATAAGCATCTATTTTAGCCGTGGTTGTTTGCAAATCCTTACTGAACTGGATGTTTTCACGGGTGATGGCCTGAATGGCCGGATGTTTGCCGGCCAGATCCTTTTCGGCTTGGCTGAGTGCGTCTTGGGCTTGTTTGGCGGCCTGTTGGCGACGTTCCGCCAACAGGCTGTCTATGGCGGCAAGCACAGGCATCAACGCGCTTTTTTGCACATCCAACAGCTGATACTGGTTCTTCAATAAATCGACCCGCACCGGATTGCTGATGGCTTCAATATCGAGCATCTTCAATTCGGCGGTACGCGCATCCAGCAAGGTTTTTAGCGATAACTGCTCGGCTTCGGCTTCGACTTTCAATCCGGTAGTGGATGGGGTCTCCAGTTTTTTCTGGCTGTTATCCAAATCCTGCTGGGCATCGAGCGTTTCTTGGCGAATCAAAGGCGGCCTGTTGTTTTGCAAGGCCAGTTCATTGTCCAATTTTTTTAACTGCTCATCCAGGTTGCTGACTTTTTCTTTTTCAATAATCAGCCGCTGTTCAAGCTCTTCGGTGACTAGGCTAGAAAAGTCTTCCGGCTTTTGCTTGGCTTGTTTTTGTTGCAGTTGTTGCAAATCTTTTTGCAGTTTTTTGATGGCTTCCGGGGCTTGCTTGGTCGCCAACTTGAATTCTTCGGTTTTGGACTTGAACAGCTCCACATTGGCAAGGTTATCTTGCGCGGAGTGATAAAACTTCAACACATTGGCCTTGGTTTTTTCATCAAAATCCTGACGGGCATTGATGGCATCGATTTTGGCCTGTAGCGCGTCTTTGCTGGTTTCCAAAATCGCCTTTGGGGCATTGGCGTGGCTTTGTGCAGCAACAGCGCCCATACCGGCAGCCATCAGCAAGGACAAAAAAATCAGCAAAGGCAGCTTTGCGTAAACACACATCACACGGTTATCTATCAATTTCATTAGGTCAGGCAAAGGGAAAGGCTACTACGGAACAAGGACAAAAGGAGATAACGCTTAGATTAATTGCTGGCTGATGGTTCAACTCCACAGGGGATCTGGGGCTATTTTCGGCAAAATAACGGCACACCTCACCGCTTTCTTAACAGTTATGCTTTTTTACCGATTATAATACGCAACTATCCCACCACGCCCTTAGTCAATAGGACATTTTATGAAAACACGCTTAAATATTTTGACGGTCGGTGTATGGTTGGCGTTGGCGGCTTGTTCCCATCAAGAAGCCAAACAAGACACCCCCACCGTTGCCAAACAACCTGCTCCCGCCAGCCAGGACAACGCGCTGTTTTCCGGCCAAAATCCCGCTATGACCCTGCTTAAGGACGGAAAAAAATTAAATTTGGTCAGGATTATGGATGGGGCTGCCTGTAAAAATGAGGCGCAAGGCGTAAAAGGCAGTTTTTTGATTTACGCCAACCCAGAGGATATGGAGCGCATCAAACGCGAACAAGGCACAAAAGTGTTCAGCGATTTTGAAAACAAAATCCAAACGTTTTCGGCTGAAGTTTTGCAACAGGCCGTTGAGGCCACCAATCTGGACGACAACCCCTTTGCCCTAGGCAAAGATGAAGCCCAAGAAAAGCTCGCCAAGGATTTGGCCGCCCATTTTCAACAAGCCGCCGTTGCCGCCATTGACCGTTTTGAAAAAGACACCTCGTTGACTATCGACATTACCGCCTACCCACCTTCGCTGGAGTTTTACCGGCAAGGTTGCCAAGCGGCGCTCAATGAGTCTGTCGCCCCTGAAACCAGCCCGACCAAACCGTAAGAGGTTAACGGCCTTTACCTTAAATACCGTCTGCTGGCAGGGATTGCCAACGCCAACGCGCAGACGGATACGCCCCCTACCGTAAAAGGACAACCACTGAATATGAATTCCTCGTTACCTAAAGAAGAACAGTGCCGCCAATTAAACCAAGCCGCCCTGGATTACCACGAATTCCCCAAACCGGGCAAAATTAGCGTCACCCCGACCAAACAACTGACTTGCCAACGCGACTTGTCCTTGGCCTACTCACCAGGCGTGGCGGCGACGTGCGAAAAAATCGTTGAAGACCCGCACAATGTCGCCCGTTTTACCGCCCGTGGCAATTTGGTGGCGGTCATCACCAATGGTACTGCGGTGTTGGGGCTGGGCAATATCGGCCCCTTAGCCGCCAAACCGGTCATGGAAGGCAAAGCGGTGTTGTTCAAAAAGTTTGCGGGAATTGACGTGTTTGATATTGAAATCAACGAAAGCGATCCTGATAAGCTCTGTGACATCATTGCGTCCTTAGAGCCGACCTTTGGCGGCATTAACCTAGAAGACATCAAAGCCCCCGAATGTTTTTACATTGAGCGCAAACTGCGCGGGCGTATGAAAATCCCCGTCTTCCATGACGACCAGCACGGCACGGCGATTATCGTCAGCGCGGCGATACTCAACGGCCTGAAAGTGGTCGGCAAAGATTTTAAGCATTGTAAACTAGTGGTGTCAGGGGCGGGTGCGGCGGCTTTAGCGTGTTTGGACTTGCTGGTCGATTTGGGCTTTCCGTTAGCCAATATTTTTGTCAGCGACTTGGCCGGGGTGGTTTACCAAGGCCGCACCGAACTGATGGACGATGATAAAGCCCGTTTTGCCCAAGACACCCCAGCGCGTACCTTAGCGGAACTGATACCGGATGCGGACGTGTTCTTAGGGTTATCGGCAGGCGGCGTGTTAAAGGCGGACATGGTCAAAAACATGGCGGCCAAGCCACTGATTATGGCCTTGGCCAATCCGACCCCCGAAAT
>JAQTNZ010000009.1 GCA_028713595.1 Methylovulum sp.
ATTAGCTTACCTGCTTTACCACCCTTTTTCAGCTATAAATTTTGGGCGGCTTTATGAAAAACTTGATGATCGAGTATCAGCCTTTGGATTTCTGTAAATCCAGGAGATTGTCCAGACAGCCACAAATTTTGCAATTGTACATTGTGTATATACCGCTCAATCTCTGGAATTGCTTTGTCACAATTGTAAAGACGACACATGAAGCACTGCTCTTACGGCTTTTTTGGAAATTAATCAATCCTATATTTCCACCACGCTCTATATAGTAAGTTCCGTTTTTTCGAAGGTATCCATATTTTTTAAGTATAGGGCTAACATAGCTCAAAATCTCTTTATAAAAATTGCTATCTTGCATATATATTCCTAATTAGCCCGCGTAGGGCGCATTAGCGACAGCGTAATGCGCCGGATGCTTGAAGTTCACATGCGCCTTACCGCATTACTCGCTACCTAGCTTTATGAGTTGAATATTTTAAAGATAATTGGTGGCAAACATATAAAACGATCAGCCTCGAAGATTTAATGTTTTCAAAATGTTCTAAGAAAGTTACTAGCTCCATTGAAAGAAAATAATCAATATCCCAACGCTTTTCGCTTTCTTCATCCAATGGCAAATTATGTATCAGATTCAAAATCATTCCTGCACTTACAAAATCTAAAGAATTAATTTGATTAATAGCCTCAGAAACACAATAAGAAATTATATTTTGGCTACTTTCAACTGAAATGGAATTTAGATTGCTGAGTGTTTCTTCAAGACAAATTTTAATTGATTCATTAAAACAGCCGCTTATAAGAATATTTCTACTAGATATTAAACATTCCACAATTGAATCTTTTGTATCCATTAATATCACACCTAATATCACACCTGGGGTGAACGTAAGATCGCTTGGTGTCTTATAGCCCGCGTAGGGCGCATTAGCGACAGAGGGACGGCCGTAAGGTTGGGGTGAGGTACGAACCCCAACACAACAGGGTATGGTGGTCGTGTGTTGAAATGTTGGGGGGTTCGCAAGCTCACCCCAACGAGCTACCAAAAACGGATTCTTTTCTAACATCTCCCCCAAAGCCAATTCCGTTTCAACCATAAGGCCAAGCCACATTCGCAGAGAGCGACATGTTACCCGAATGATGTTTGAGCTACGAAGCGAAACCAAATAACACCAAGTGTAATGCAGCTTGAAGCCCAAGCTGCAAAGCGATACGGTACCCAATTCACAGCCATGTAAATAATAGCGTGGAAGCACCTGAGCACGATAAACGTCCATGCGAGTATAATTTGAGCATTATCAGCTTCTTTTGCGATAAGCATCAGGATGCAAATGACATAAAAAAGGGTTGGTACTTGCATAAGATTGTTAAATGTCCTGGCGGGGCGTTCTAAGCGGTCATCGGTGGGGGCATCCGCCTTAAAATCAGCGAAATATCGAATAGAAGCATACCCTCGAATAACGGCAAGATTGCGGACGATAACCATGATAAGCCACACCAAAGCCGTCAAAGCAAAGAGCGCAACCATTGGGGCGATAAGTGACTCTGACCGAGCGGCGTAATGCTCCCCTGCTACCACCCAAAATAACCACGCGGTGGCTGACCCAACAATAATGCCTGGGGCGGTATAAATCTGAGTTAAAGAGATGGCTGGAGCAGCAGAGTTTATAGGTGACATATATAATTTCCTGTGAATTGCAAAGCAATCAGTGTTATGGGTAAATTACTTGCAACTTGCAAGTAATTTTAATATAATATCCCATATTAATTATCAATTGCAAGTAATTTAAAGATGCCTAGTTCGAAACTTAATAATAAATGTCCGATTGATTATGCACTCGAAGTGTTTGGAGACAGATGGACTTTGCTCGTACTGCGTGATTTGATGTTAAGCGGAAAACGACACTATCGTGAGTTGATGACCTCAAAAGAGGGGATAGCGACTAACATTCTGGCATCTCGTCTCCAAAAAATGGAGACCGATGGGCTAATCATCCGCAAACAAAACTCTGAAGATAAGCGCCAGATTTTCTATGAACTGACGGAAAAAGCGCTCGATTTGATCCCTGTCCTACTTGAAATTAGCCGTTGGAGCGTAATTTACGACAAAGACACGGCGGCACCTCCCGAACTTATGCGCCGTTTTAATGAGGAACCGCAACAACTTATCGCCGAATTAAAGGACGCGGCACGAACCCGGCAGACATGATAACGCGGTAAGCCGCATTTCGCAGGGCGCAATAGCGAGGGCGTATTGTGCCCTACCACGTTGATATATCTGTAACAATTACGGTAACATAACGTTTCTACAAAATCCCCTACCCCAACAACCCCTCAATAAACCAATGCAACACTTTCCCCCTGTTAGACGCTTTCCACGCCAGATTGATAGCTTCTTGGGGAATTTCGCCATCCAATTCAAGGGCAAGCAATAAGCCTTGCTGTAGATGGTTTTGGATGCGGTGTTTGGGTAGGAAGCCTACGCCTAGGCCTGCGCATTGGGCGTTAATTTTTTCGCTGATGGTGGGTACGCTCAGTACCGGCCGTTTGCTGCATAGGCGGCGGCTTTGTGGGGCTTGGTAGCGGGCGGAGTCTCTGACGACAATAAAACGGTACTGTTCGATGAGCTGGCGGGATACGGGTTGCGGGGCTTGCGCCAAGGGATGGTGGGGGGCGACGGCAAACACCCAGTCAATCTGTTGCAGGTTTTTAATGATTAAGCCGGGTTGGGGCGTGGGTTGTTCGCCGACACCGATCACCAAATCCGCCCGCTCGGTGGCAATGGCTTCGATGGCCCCGCCCAGCACTTCTTCATAGAGGTTGATTTCTATGTCCGGTTGCACTTGGTAGAATTTGCCGATTAACGGGTAAATGACTTCAAAACTGAGCAGGGAATCAACGGCAATGTTAAACACGGGTTCCCAGCCGCTGTGGGTGGTTTTGGCCGCCACCGCCAGCCGTTCGGTGGCTTCCAGTATATCCCTGCCCTGCTCTAGCAACACTTTGCCCGCCTGTGTCAGCACGGCTTTGCGCCCTTCTTTGCGGAACAGCACGATGTCTAGGTCTTGCTCCAGTTTTTGGATGGTATAAGAGATGGCCGAAGGCACGCGGAACAATTCCTGTGCGGCGGCGGCAAAGCTGCCTTTACGGTCAATCGCCGCCAACACTTCCAGTGCATCCAAGGTGATGGGGTATTTCATGGTGTTTAAACAGGGATAGGATTTAAAACCAAAAGGGCTTCGCCGTTACCAACGAAGCCCTTGAGCATTACAGACCTAACTATAGATAAATGCTGTTATTGGCAAGTCGCCGCTGTGGTAGGGATGGTGACTGTAGCCGGCGCTGACTTAAGCCCAGCGGCGCTTAAGACCATCGAGTAGCTGCCTGAGGGGGTTCCTGTAGGTAGACAAAAGTCAGTGGTCACTAACGCATCGCCAGTACCGACATCAGTGGTACTCCAATTGGATGTCCGCGCATAGTAAACGGTGGCGCCATTTTTCAACTGGATGATCGGAAAGTTTTGGTCGCTTTCGACATCATCACCGTAGCTGCCACCTGCCGATTGTCCGGTAATCCGTTTTCCGGTCAGGCGGAAAACGCCCGCGCCTTTGTAAACGACTTTCTTAATCACGGGGCGTAATGTCGGCTGGGCAACAGAGTCCGGCGTATAGACCCATAAACGGGTCGATGAGGTCGCTAACAGCACTTGGCCTGTAGGTAACATCAACAGACGGGTTACATAGGCATTGGTGGAGTTAAGCTCATTGCTCAGGGCGGTGGGTAAGGCCAGTTTGGTGACGGTGTTGGTGGTTGGGTCAAAATCAAACAAGGCGCTAGGGGCTTTAAAGAAACCAGCTTCGGCGACCAATAATACATGGCAATTGGGCATGACTGTAGCGGGTGCGTCATCGGCCAAATAATTGCCGGGAATATCCGGCCCTGCCGCCCAAGTATTGGTGGCGGGCGTGTACAACGCCGTATGCGCAACGAGTGGACTGCCAGCGCCGCCGCCAATAACAAAAGCTCGCCCATCGCACAGGCGCAAGGCTGCGCCTTGTTCCGCTCCAACCTTATTGCTGCTTAACAGTGGCAGTTGCCCTAAAGCGTGTCCGTCACTGGGCGAGATGGAAGACCAAACGGATGTGGCCGGATCATACAGTTCAGCATAACCGGTACCGGCTGAAATGCTTTTAAAAATGTCATAGGTGAGGACTTTACCACCGGACAGCTTGACCCAGCTTTCTTCATCGCTACGGTCATTATAAGCGGCGAACTTACTGATGGCAGTCCCCCAAGTATTGGTCTTTATGTCGTAAAGATAGGTGTTGCGGGTGCCCAAAGAGCCAACCAAGATTTTGTCGCCATCAAGCAGCATGGTGGGGTCATCACCGAATTGGCTTTCGGGGTGGGAAGCGATGGGCGACCAGGTATTGGTGGTGACATTATATTTTTCACCGGTGTTTGTCCACGTGGCCTTACCGGATGTCCCGGAGTATTCCCCGCCCAGCACCCACACATTGCCGTCACGCAATATATGCGAGGCAAAATACAAACGTGGGGTGCTCATTGCCGCAAGGGTGGACCACGTCCCATTAATATAGCTGCCCGCACTGTTAGGCTTTAAACGGTTCCAGTTGCTACCAGGGGAATAGCCTTGCACCATGATGCTGCCATCGGTCAGTTGTAGCATAGTGCCTGCATAATCAGGTGCCGAATTTTTAAGTGCCGTCCACGTGCCGGCTTCGCTGGCATTGGCCCAAGCGAAGAGTAAAGTGGATGTTAGCGCGAGGGTTTGCGCCGAGAATTTTCGGGAAATTTTCATAAATACCTATTGCTCATCAAAGCCGTTAGTTGACCAGCCGGTTTTAGGCTGATTTTATTATTGTTGTCTAGGGATTCAAGATCCAACCCAATCCATAATGTTATGGGAGGAATAATGGCCCACATTAACAATAACTGAAAATGGCACAATGGCAAGCTTATTTTTTATAACCATAAGAACTCTAATGGTTATCCTAAGTTTTTATGTCACGCCATAGATTGTTCAAAATTTTTGAACTTATCAAACAAAATCTACCGCTTTTTATTCTGCGCAACCGCTTTATAATGTCTGTGAACATTAAATTTATCATCATCTTAAGGGGTTGTTATGAAAAACTGGCTTGCTAAAACATTGGTTTCCCATGCGGGTTTGGAAGCGACCGTATTGCGCCTGCCCATCGGTTTGATTCTGGCGGCACATGGCGGGCAAAAATTGTTCGCTTGGTTTGGTGGTTATGGCTTGGAAGGCACGGGGCAATGGATGGCCTCGGTCGGCTTACAACCGGGCGTACTGATGGCGTTATTGGCGGGTAGCGCGGAATTTTTTGGCGGAGTCGCCCTGATGCTGGGTTTGTTGACCCGTATCGCCGCTGGTGTCAACGCACTGACTATGGCCGTGGCTTTGCTCTGGGTACATGCCGGCCAAGGCTTTTTTATGACGGCGCATGGCATTGAATACGCATTGGCCTTGTTGGCGGCCAGCGTGTCCCTGCTGATTATGGGCGGCGGTCAATATAGCCTAGACAGTTATTTGTTAGAAAACAACTTATTGGGAGATAGCCATGACGACTAAACCTGCGACCCTGCGACTGCGTCACCTCGACAAGGTCATCAACGGCCTACGCACTTCCGATGGTGCGGGGGTGAAACTGAAACGCATCATCAGCCCCACGCCTAGCAACGCGTTTGATCCGTTTTTGTTATTGGATGAGTTTGCCTCTGATGAGGCGGCGGATTATATCGGCGGCTTCCCTGACCATCCGCACCGTGGCTTTGAGACGGTCACTTACATGCTGGCCGGAGCCATGTTGCACCGCGACCATTTGGGCAACCAAGGCCATTTACGCGCCGGTGATGTGCAATGGATGACGGCGGCACACGGCATCATCCATTCGGAAATGCCGGAGCAAGAAGACGGCCTATTGCAAGGTTTCCAGCTTTGGATCAACTTGCCCGCGTCAGAAAAGATGAAACCGCCCCATTACCAAGATATTGCCGCCGCTGACATCCCTAAGGTCGATTTGACGGCGGGCGGCTATGTCAAGGTGATTGCCGGAGACTATGTGGGTGCTGACGGCACAGTGACGACAGGCGCGGTGGCGGGCGTGAGCACCCAACCTGTGTATTTTGACATTGCCCTTAGCCCAGGGCAGCAGTTGAGCATTCCGGTAGCTTTGGCGCATACCGCCGTTATCTATGTGTATGAAGGCCGCGTAACGGCCGATACTGACAATGGCGTGTTAATAGCAGGGCAATTGGGGCAGTTAGTCGCTGGTGACGGTATCGCCCTCAGCACCGGCGATACTTCTGCCAAGTTGTTATTGCTCGCCGCCCAGCCGATTGGCGAGCCTGTCGTGCAAGCCGGGCCGTTTGTGATGAACACCACCGCCGAGATTGAACAGGCTTTCCGTGATTATCGGGATGGCGTGTTGGCCGTATAAAAAAAGGGGGTGGCGGTATTTCCGCCACCTTAACCCACCACTGCCATTAAGTTAACGAATACTATTTCTATTCAATAACATAGAAAACGCTATTGAGTTAAGGTCGTAGTAAGTTAATCCGTTCGTGGTGAGCTTGTCGAACCATGACCGGATTAACCGTCCACCCCATTCGTCAAGCTCATGACAGGCTTCGACCAGCTCAGGGCGAACGGCTAATCCTATCTTGTTGAAATTATAGGAATAAATTATTAACTTAATGGCAGTGACCTTAACCCACCCTAACTCATACCCCCTGAAAACAAACGGTAAGCCAGATTCGCCGTTTCTTCCTGATACGAAAAACCCAAACCGTCCAAACAGGCTTGGAATGCGGCCTGTTCGGTCACGGGCATTTGTACCCCCATCAAGACCTTGCCAAAGGCCGCGCCATGATTGCGGTAATGGAACAGGCTGATGTTCCAGCGCCCACCCAACTCGATCAGAAACTTTAACAAAGCCCCAGGCCGTTCTGGAAACTCGATGCTGTAGACAAGCTCGTGCAACTCACAAGGCGCGTGGCCGCCGACCATATAGCGGATATGCTCTTTAGCCAGTTCATTGGTAGTCATATCGGTGACGGCAAAGCCATGCCCGTTCAGATGCCCGATGATGGTGGCACGATCCGATTCTAAACCACTGCTGGAAATGCCGACAAACACCTGCGCCATAGCGGCATCAAAATAGCGGTAGTTAAATTCGGTGATACTGCGCCCGCCTAACAGGCGACAAAAGGCCAGGAAGCTGCCCGGCACTTCGGGGATACTGACCGCCAACAAAATTTCCCGATGCTCGCCCACTTGCGCCCGTTCGGCGACATAGCGCAAGCGGTCAAAGTTGATGTTGGCGCCGCTGTCGATGGCGACCAAGGTTTTACCGACTAGCTTCTCGCGCTCGACATATTTTTTCAGGCCTGCGATAGCCAAAGCCCCCGCCGGTTCGGCGATAGACCGAGTATCATCAAAAATGTCCTTAATCGCCGCGCAAATCTCATCAGTAGTGACGGTGATGACCTCATCGACATAGCGTTGCGCCAAGCGGAACGGTTCCGCCCCGACTTGTTTGACGGCAACCCCATCGGCGAACAGCCCCACTTGCTCCAGCACCACGCGGCTACCCGCCTGTAAGGCACGGTTAAGGCAATCGGCATCATCAGGTTCGACACCGATGATTTTGATGTCAGGGCGGACAAATTTGACGTACACGGCAATCCCCGCCAGTAAGCCACCGCCGCCGACCGGCACAAAAATCGCGTCCAATTCGGCGGTTTGTTGGCGTAGGATTTCCATCGCCACCGTCCCCTGTCCGGCAATCACATCAGGGTCATCGTAGGGGTGGATAAAAGCCCGCTTCGAAACTTGCGCCAACTGCTGGGCGTGGGTGTAGGCCTCGCTGTAAGAGTCGCCGAACAGCTCAATATCGGCACCCATTGCCCGCACCGATTTTATTTTAATTTCCGGCGCGGTGGTGGGCATCACGATTAAGGCGTTGATACCTAGGCGTTTTGCCGCCAATGCCACGCCTTGGGCATGGTTGCCGGCGGAGGCGGCGATCACGCCTTGTTGTCTGGCACTGGCATCAAGCAGCGACATTTTGTTGTACGCGCCGCGCAATTTAAACGAGAACACCGACTGCAAATCTTCACGCTTTAGCAAAACCGTGTTGCCTAAGCGTTCGGATAAAGACGGGGCAAAATCTAAAGGGGTTTCTATGGCGACATCATAGACTCTGGCACGGAGTATTTTTTCTATATATTTTTCGGGCATGGTTTAAAAATGGGCTGAATAATCCTAGTTTCTGGGGTATTATCGCACACCCTATCCACTTTACAGGAATTACCCCTCCCATGACCCAAGACGAACTAAAACAAAAAGTCGCCCATGCCGCCCTGCCTTACATTAAAGATGTCGGCATTATCGGTGTCGGCACCGGTTCCACCATCAGGCACTTCATCAATTATTTGGCCGACATTAAAGGCGAAATCGAAGGCGCGGTGTCCAGCTCCGAAGGCACCACCGAACATCTGAAAAAAGTCGGCATCCCCGTATTGGACTTAAACGCGGTCGGCCCGCTGCAAGTGTATGTGGACGGTGCGGATGAAATCAACCCGTTGAAACAGCTGATTAAAGGCGGTGGCGCCGCGTTGACCCGCGAGAAAATCATCGCCGCCGCCAGCGATAAGTTTGTCTGTATCGCTGATGGCAGCAAACGCGTCGATGTGCTGGGCGCGTTCCCTTTGCCCATCGAAGTGATCCCGATGGCGAGAAGCTATGTCGCCAGAGAATTGGTGAAATTGGGCGGCACGCCGGTATGGCGCGAGAACTGCGTCACCGACAACCATAACCATATTTTGGATGTCCACGGCTTGACCATTGCCGAACCGATTGCCTTGGAAAGGGCCATCAACAATATCACAGGCGTGGTTTGCGTCGGCTTGTTTGCCGCCCGTCCTGCCGATATTGTCTTAGTCAGTGACGGCGAGCAGATCATCACTTTCTAATGACTTTTGCCTGACCTTGACCCCGAAGGTTTTTAAGCCTTCGGGGTCGCCTTCATTAGCGGTAAATGCCCGTCAATTTGCGTCTGAATTCGTTAGAAATCAACCTGGAATCTTGCTTGCTTTTGACCACCCGTGGCGTTATCAACACCACCAACTCGGTTTTATCCTTGTTATTGGTAGTATTGCCGAATAAAGACCCTACCCAAGGCAGTTCATGCAGAAAGGGAATACCCGCCTTATTAAAAGTATTTTCTTCCTTAATCAAACCGCCTAGGACAATAGTCTCCCCATCCAACACCGCGACCGAACTTTCAATTTTCTTTTGGGAAATGGTCGCCGAATCAATGCCGCTCACCGTGGTTTTCTTAGGGTCGCTGACGGTTTGCTTAAGATCCAAAATGACCATGCCATTGGCATTGACCCTAGGCGTGACATTGAGCGTAACCCCGGTGTCTTTATATTGTATCGAGTTGCTGGTGACTAGACTGCCAGTGCTGGAGGTATTGACCCCTGACAAGCTGTTCGTCAAGATAGGTATCTGATCGCCCACTTCTATGGTGGCTTCCTGGTTGTTCAGCACCATTAACGAAGGTGATGAAATGACATTAATGTCATTTTTTGTTGATAGCGAGCTTAACAGGGCATTGACAATGCCCGAATTATAGACGGCGCTCAAGCCACCGGAGGTGACAGCCGAGGCACTTGCCTTGGCGACTTCACCTAGCGTTGCCGCTCCAGCCCCGCTACTGAGGCTGCTGCCTTGATGGTCCAAATACCATTGGATACCGTATTGTAAGTCATTGTTCAATTTGACTTCGACAATAGTCGCATCAATCAGCACCTGTAACGGTAAAATATCCAATTGCTTGATGACGGGCAGGATCACTTCGTATTCGCGGGGTGTGGCGACAATAATCAGCGCATTGTTGGTCTTATCGGAAATGATACGGACATCGTCAACATTGGCGACTGTGGCCGTGCCGGTGCTGGCGGTACCTGAACGGCTTTTGTTTTGTTTGGATTTTTTACTGCTGCTAGTGGATGAAGATGAGCCAGTGGTGCTGTTGGTATTGGTTGAATTAGTGCTGCTATTTTTATTGGACAATTCGGTCACTTTTTGACCCGGCGAGACTTTTGCCGATCGGTCTTGGTGTTGTGCGCCGGTAAAAATTTCATTTAAGGTGTCCGCCAATTCTTCGGCATCAGCGTGTTGCACCTTATAGACGTTGACCCCGCCGCCACTGGCGGTGTTCACCTTATCCAGCCGCGCGACCCAGTTCTCAATATCTTGCAGATAACGGCCTTGATGGGTGATCGCCATCACCGCGTTGAGCCGTTCAATCGGCATGAACCGGAAAAACTCCGAATCTTCCGGCTTGCCTTTGCCGACAAAAATCTCCTCCAATTCCTTAACCACGTCTTCCGGGTCACTGTGCACCAACGGGAACAGGCCGAAAGAGCGCCCCTTTAACACATCAATGTCAAAAGTGCCGACCATGTCCATGACCCGTGACATTTCATCGGGCGTGCCTGACGCCACCAAGATATTGCGGGTGCTGTCCACATGCAGGATAGTTTTTTCTTGCACCAAGGGCTTAATCACCTCGATGATTTCATTCACGGCGACATTCCTGATCGGAATGACACGGGTCTGATAGCCATCATGGCCGCCGCTGGTGGTCAAATCGGAGGTGTACAAAGCATCGGCAGCCGGTTCTATGTGGTAAATCCTGCCGTCTTTGACCAGCGCGGCATTGTTCATGCGCAACAGCATTTCCAGAGTCGGCAACAATTCATCCTTGGTCAAAGGTTGCGTGGTATGGATAGTCACCCTACCCGTGACTTTGGGGTTGATGACATAGTTTTGCTTGAGCATGTCATTGAGTATCGCTTTGGCGACATCGCCCAAATCGGCATCTTCAAATTTCAGGTCATACATGCCCTTCTTTTCCGATTCGTGCGCTTGCCAACTAGGCGTGGCGAGATAACGGTCAGTACCCGTGTAGATTTCGGCTTTGGGGCGCACTATTTCCGCAGGCTTGTTTTGCAACCCTTTAAAAACTTCCTCTTTGCCCGAATCCTTAACAACGGGTGCCAAAGGTATCAACTGGGTTGATTTAGGCGCTAACAACTCGCAACTGGACAGCGATAAACCTAACGCAAGCAGACAGGATGCGTTAGTGATTTTTTTGGCATTATTCATTTTCACTATTCTCAATGAGGTCTTCTGGTGATTCGGGTTCTGGCATCAAATCTTCCGGTGACTCAGGTGCGGGCGGCGGCACACCATCGGGAGGCATACCTTCAGGGGGCACGCCTTCAGGCTGCCCGCCCGGAGAGGGCGGCGGCACATTGGGTTTGGTGGGCGATTTAGGTTTTGACTTGTGCAACAGCAAGGTTTTTTGTTCGTTGTCCAAGGTGAAGATCACGCGATCCCCCTCATCTTTTGCCTCTGGTTTGGAGCCTTCCGGGGTATATATGATGTGGTTATTGACGATTTCCACCAGCCGCCAGCCGCCATCAAGCACCCCACCGAACGGTATCCTCCGATGGTTATTGGTCGGTGACTTGGTGGTGGCGGGGCGGCTCAACAAAACTGACTGGCCTTTGCCTGTGGTATAAATGCCGTTTAGCACCCAATCAAAATTGACCGCCACTTCGGTGCCCTTGACCGTCTCTGGCGGCGGCTCATTGACGGGTTTGCGGCCTTCAATAAATAAAGGCCGGTTCACCAAATCCGCATAGCTCTCCTCATCTTGTCCGGTCAGGTCGATGCTGGGCATGGCATCGGTTGAAGCTTTTTTGTCTTTGGGCACTTGCGCATCCAACAATTGCCGTTGGCTTAAGCTGGCGTAAAACCATTCGCCACCAATAAGCAACAGCAATACACCGCAGATTGCGCCCAACACCGTCACCAGTTTGCTGTTCATTCGGGCTGTTTTCTCATAAAGCTGACTGCTTGGAAATTGACGTTAAGATCGTTGCTCGGCTCGATTTTATGCGAGGTCATGCTCCGGCGGCCACGCATGGGGCGAATGTCGATCTGATCGACAATAATGAGCGGGGTGGAGGTTTCGATTTTGTACAACACCGCCCGCAACACTTCGCTGTTGCCGGTCATCCTGACCCTGACAGTGATACGGCTGAAACCGTCTTTGACAGTGACCGGAATCGCTTGGGTGCTGCTTAATTGCCCACCGGCATCGACAATGGTCTTTTTGATGAAATTTTGCATTTCCGCCGAAGCCAAGGCATCGGTCTGTTGGCTGTTGAAATAACCTTGCTCGTCATGTTGGGTTTTGATGGCCTCCATACTGGCGACCACCGCATCTTTTTTAGCCAAAATGCGTTGGTATTGCTCCAGCTTGAATAACAACCCCTCTTTTTTATCGTGCAGTTCCAGACTTTTGCTGACTATCGGCGCAATCAGCACCAAACCGAACACCAGCACCACACCCACCAATAAGCCTACGGCAAGCCAACGGTCTTTGTTAATGGGCTGCTTAAAAACAGGTTGCTTAAGGAGCTTCATGCGTACCGCCTCCGATTTGGGTCACGTCCACGGTAATCTGGAAGCGTTCGAGCTTGCTGACGGTGTTTTGGGTCACGGGGGAGGCAAAACGGGCATTATTGAACAAATCAGACGCTTCCAATACCCCGATAAGTGTCGAAGCGGCGGGCGATTCGCCTTGGATTTGCAGATGACCGTCCGCATACTGCAAATAGGCCAACCACGTATCATCCTTAATCAAGCGGCTCAATTCATTAAGCATCACCACCATCATTGGGCGGGAGCGTTTTTCATCCAACAATTTTTGGGTTTCATTAATCACCGAATCGACTTCCTGTTGCAGGACTTTGATCTTTTTCGCATCCTTCTCAATAACTTTGACTTTTTCCGCCAAAGCCGTCACGGTTTGATATTGCAATGCTACAGGTAGCACCAACACCGTCAGCAGTAATAGCCCCGCTAACGCTGACAACACCGAATAAATCAGCCGCGGCGTGTTGGCGGTTTTTTGCCGGAAGCGTTCAGGCAATAAGTTATAGGCACCGTAATCGTCATCAAGATCATTGGCAAAACCCTCATAATCGGCAAGCAACGGCGACAAGCCCATCGCTTTCAGATCTTCATAAAGCCCGTCCAGCAACTCCTGTGTAGTCAAAACCAACATGGCCTTAATATACCCAGGCTCGTTTTGTACCCCTAGCGGTTTGACGGCAAAATAGACTTGCTCGGCCTTAAACGGGGTGTACTTATCCAATTCATAAGCAACGACTTGTTGCAGGTTTTCCTTAACGGCGGCGGGCAACACCAGTTCGCGGTGCAGGCCGTCAGGCCCGCTCAAACGCAAGACCACACGGGCTTTGCCCAGTTTTTCATTACTGTCCTGCAAGGCTTTAAATTGCGCGGCCCCCGCCTCATTACGCGCCACCGTGGCGACAAACACACTGTCCCCGGCCAACGCATAACTGATGTTCAAATAGCCCTGCTCCGGGCTGACCACCAGCCAGCCATGCTGGTCAATGAGCAACTGCCGGGTTTTTTCCGGCACCAAAAGCATCAGCTCCCGCCGCCACCAACGCAGGAAACGTTTAAAGTCCAGATCAATGGTTGAAGTCAAATTCATCATATTCTTTTATAAGCAGTTCATTATTTGCCTCGGCAAATAATGACTCATCGCTGGTGATAGGGGTTTGCCATTTTAAGATTTGAAAGGGCTTACCTTGCCCGCCATCGGCTTTTTTGATGACCGCGCTGATAACCGTGTTGGCCCCATCGTCCATCTGTGCCTCACAAACAATGGTCAGCACATCATTATCGCCCAACGGGGCGCCCTTGGCATTGGCAATCGGCGCTGGCGGCATCGGCAACCCATTCAACAGGCTGTCATGGCGGTTCTTGATATAATCGTCCAGCAAGGCAAGATCAACATCCGGCAACACCGCCAACACGTCTTTGGTGGCTTGTTGGGCGTTGACTTGTGGCTGCCCCGAATACACCGTGACCAGCGGCTGCAACCATTGGAAAGTGGCCTCGTCCATACCCAACACCAAGCGCAATTCATCAAGGGTTTGAAAGGGCTTATTGGTGGGCTGGTAAGTCAAATTGGCATCCTGGTACTCTTGTTTTTCCGCACCATCGCTATGCACCATATTATCGGCATCACGCCAATCGAGGATCGCGGCAACCAGCTTGGCTTGCTGCTTGTCGTCATCGGCCAGCGGTGATTGTTGGAACAGCCCCGCCAACAATTTTTGGTCGGCCTTGTTGAGGTCTATCTTGCCCGTTTCGGCAAACAATTGGATACGGATGTGCCCGCCCACGTCACCAGAGGCGATAAACGCATTGGGGCTATTGATCTGATAAATGCTGCCGTCCGCTTGCCAGCGTTGGTTTTTATCAGGGATCAGCAACATGGCCTCGGCGACCGCCATACCTGACTCGGCCAAGGCGGCGGCTTTGGCCGTGTTTTTAATGCCGGCCACGATAGTCGTTTCCCGCCGCATACTCAGCGCGAAACTGCCCGCCATAATTGTCAACAGGCTCAGCACCCACAATACCAAAACCAAGGCAAAGCCGCGCTGGCCCGCTATCACCCCCGATACGTTTTTCGGCATTATTGGGCCGCCTCTTCAGCGCTGCCCGCTTCCGGCTCGGTTTCAACCGTACCGTTGGCATCAATTTGTGAACCCGCCACTTTCAATTCGACAATCATGTCCGGCCAATACATGGCATTTTCCAATTCAATACTGATCTTGACCAATTGCGGCTGCTGGTCCCTTTGCAACCATTCGGCCTGCCAACTGCCTTCGCCACCGCTTTCATCCGGGCCAAAATAGGCAAAAGACACGGTACGGACATGCTTGATTAAGGCGATTTCTTCTTTAGGCAATAGCCCTTTGTCAGGCACGGGCAAAAACGGGCTTAATGACACTTTGATAAATTTGCTCTCCCCTTCCTCCACCAATTGCAAGTTGAACAGTTGGTCGCCCACTTTACCGACACTGGCAGGAAATTCGCCGACAAATTGCAAAGACAACGCATCGCCCTGAAACGCCAGCGTTTTTTGCTCCTTAACGGAAAAATCATCCCATAACGGTTTGGCGGTGGCTAAATGTTGCTGGAAAAAATGGTAAACCACCGCCACTTCGTTGACATCGCCCATTTTGCTTTCGCCTTTTTCCCAACTTTGCGCACAAATCCGCAAACTCGCAAACAGCAGCACCACCATAATGCTCAACAGCGTCATGGCAATCAGCACCTCGATCAAGGTAAACCCCAAGGCTGTTTTCAAGCGCTTCATGAGGGTGGCTCCACAGGTTTGCTGCGCAATTTCAGGGTGGACAATTCCAGTGACCTGCCTTTGCCGCCTTCATCATCCCAAGACACGCTGACATCCACCACAAAAAACTCGGTTGTCAGGGTGCTGGCATCAACATCAGGGGGGCTGAAACGGTAAGGGTTGACCACCACTTGCCAATTGTATTTGTCATTGTCGCGACCCAGCACCTGCCCGGCTTGCAGCGGCGTTTCAACCCCCGCCCTGACCATCAGCGATTCCGCCAACTGCACCGCCACCGTATAATCTTCGGCAACGGCGGCGGTTTGGACACCACCGGCGAATATTTTTAGCAAAATGGCTATCGACAATGCCAATATCGAAAAGGCAATCAAAATTTCCAGCAAGGAAAAACCCTGTTGCCTAGTTTTGCTCGTCATCGGACAGGTCATTGAGTTCCGCCGCTCCGGTCAGCCAGTTGATGTCAATTTGCCATTTTGCAGTTTTCCCCTCCAGCGTCA
>JAQTNZ010000010.1 GCA_028713595.1 Methylovulum sp.
CGGCCTCACCCAACGCCACGCTGACATAGATGTCATCGCGCTCTTGGGCGGTGGAATGTAGCAAAGCCTGACCACGCGGCACTAAGCCCAGCGCCTGCACGATTAAGGTCAACGGCTCTGACGTGGTGTCACCGCCTATCAAATCGACCTCAAACTGGCTTGCCAGCGCCAAAAAACCGTGGGCGAACGCCGTCAGCCACGTTTCATCGACACGCGGCAAGGTTAACGCCAACGTCACCGACAACGGCTGCGCCCCCATGCTGGCAAGATCACTCAGATTAACCGCCAACAGCTTATGGCCTAAGCCATACGGGTCGGTACCGGCAAAAAAATGCACATTTTCGACCATGGTATCGGCAGTGACCGCCAACTGATAACCCGTAGGTATGTCCAGCAAGGCACAGTCATCCCCTATACCCAACGCAGTCGAGCGATGGGCGACAGATTGCCGGGTAAAAAAACGCTGGATCAGGCTAAATTCAGACAATGGCCTAGACACGCCCACTGGCCTCATTGCGCCGCTTGTTGCTTGGCTTGTATTTCGACCACCCGCTTTTGGCGGGCAATCTTATCCAAAATGCCGTTGACATATTTATGGCTGCCGTCCGCGCCAAAACATTTAGCCAGATTGATGCTTTCGTTCAGCACCACCTTATAAGGCATGTTCAGACGGTAAAGCAATTCGTAAGTGCCTATCCGCAAAATCGCCCGCTCCACCGGATCAATCATGTCCACGTCACGGTCAACAAATTCCGTCAAGGCGTGGTCTATCTCTTCCAGATGTGCCGGAACCCCGTGAAAAACCTCGTTAAAATAACTCTTTTGCGCATCTTTCAGCCAATCTTCTTCGATAAACTGCTGTTCTATCAACGCTAAGTTTTGTCCGGTCATTTGCCATTGGTACAAGGCCTGAACTGCCGCTTTACGCGCATTGGTGCGAGCTTGACTCATTAACTTTCCAGATTCTTAAACAGGCTGACCATCTCGATAGCGGACAACGCCGCTTCCGCACCTTTATTGCCCGCTTTTGTGCCGGCGCGTTCTATCGCCTGCTCAATGGTATCAACGGTCAACACACCAAAGCTTACCGGCACATCATACTGTAAGGAGACATGCGCCAAACCTTTCACGCATTCGCCCGCGACATATTCAAAATGCGGTGTACCCCCGCGTATCACCGCACCCACGGCGATAATCGCATCGTATTTTTTGCTGGCGGCGATGCGCTGCACCACCATCGGCAACTCAAACGCGCCCGGGGCTTTGACCAGATGAATATCATCCTTAGTGACACCATGACGCACCAATGCGTCTATCGCCCCCGCTTCGAGCTGCTCAACGATAAAGCTGTTAAAGCGCGAGGCGACAATACAAAATTTCCCGCCCGTGGCGGCAAAAATCCCTTCATACGTTTTTATTTTTGACATGATGTTCTCTACTGACCTTACTTAATAAATTTCAGCCGACATGCTCGGCGACTTCCAAATCAAACCCCGACAGGGCTATGTATTTTTTCTGTGTTCCCAACACTTTCAATTTATGCACACCCAAATCCGCCAAAATCCGCGCCCCCGTGCCGGTGGTGCGCCAATCGGGGTCGCTGGCTTGGCCGGCATTGGCGATACCGTTATCTTCTAATTGATAACTGTGGATCAGCTCCGCCAAGGCCTTGTTGTTTTCGCTTTGGCGGATCACCACCAACACCCCGCGCCCTTCTTCGGCAATTTTTTGCAGCGCCAAGCGGATAGGCATATTGCAATCACTGCGCTTGGACGAAAACACATCATCCAACAGATTCCGTGCATGAACCCTGACCAACACCGGCTCGTCACCTGACACCTGCCCCATCACCAAAGCCAAATGCACGTTATCGTCATTACGGTCTTGATAGGCATAGAGATGAAAATCGCCGAACTCGGTAGGATAAGCACATTCGCTAATCCTTTCCAGCGTGTTTTCATGTTGGATACGGTAATGGATCAAATCGGCAATCGTGCCGATTTTCAGGTCATGTTGCTTGGCGAACGCCTGTAAATCCGGCAATCTTGCCATAGAGCCGTCTTCATTGAGAATTTCGACAATCACCGCCGCCGGTTCCACCCCCGCCAAGCGCGCCAGATCACAGCCCGCCTCGGTATGTCCGGCACGGTTGAGCACCCCGCCGGACTTTGCCATCAGCGGGAAAATATGCCCAGGCTGCACCAAATCATCGGGCTTGGCATCATGGGCGACCGCACATTGGATAGTACGCGCCCTATCGGCGGCGGAAATGCCCGTTGTCACCCCCGTGGCCGCTTCTATCGACACGGTGAAATTGGTCGAATGCGGGGTTTTGTTTTCATTGACCATCAACGGCAAGCGCAATTGTTGGCAACGCTCAGGGGTTAGGGTCAAACAAATCAGCCCCCGTCCGTAACGGGCCATAAAGTTGACATCTTCGGGGCGGGTAAACGCCGCCGCCATCACCAAATCGCCCTCGTTCTCGCGGTCTTCATCATCCATGATAATGACCATTTTACCCTGCCGTAAGTCGGCGATAATTTCTTCGATAGTGTTCATTGTTGCCTATATAAATAAAGGGCTGTTGGCCTAAACGCCTAACAGCCGCCGTTGCCATAAACACTGCGGGAATTTGCCCCTGGGCTTAACCTAAAACCCCGCTTTTTTTCAATAATTCTTCGGTAACGCCACCACACGGTTGCGCCGCCGCCTCGCCGCGCATCAACCGTTCCATATAACGCGCCAGAATATCCACTTCCAAATTAACCAACGTCCCCGCCACCGCCGTATCCAGCGTGGTTTCCTGTAAGGTATGCGGCACAATATTGACCCCGAACAACGCCCCGTTGACTTCGTTGACCGTCAAGCTAATGCCGTTGATACAAATCGAGCCTTTTTCGGCGATATATTTCGCCAACCCATCCGGGGCTTGCACGGTGAAACGCTGCGAGCGCCCATCCGGTTTTCTACTAACTACTTTGCCGATACCATCGACATGGCCGCTGACAATATGCCCGCCCATGCGTGTGGACGGCGTTAAGGCCAATTCCAAATTGACCGGCGTACCCACCGCCGCTAGGCTAAGCGTTGTCCGCTCCCAGGTTTCGTTGGAGACATCGGCGCAAAAATGCCGCGCCCCTAATTCAACCGCCGTCAAACACACGCCATTAACGGCAATGCTATCGCCCAATTGCGTACCGCCCAGCGGCAATTTGCCCGTGTCTATTTGCAAACGGAAATCACCCGCTTTCCGCTCAATGCCGGAGATTTTGCCTACTGCTAAAATGATGCCTGTGAACATGGTTTGTGGTTTTGACTTATTGTGTTGTTAATATCGAAGGCATTGCTTGTTCTTCCAAACACAGCTCAATGGCTTCTTGAATATTGCTTAAAGCCTCTGCAACCGTATTGCCATAACTGTGGCAACCTTGAAATAAGGGGCAATCGACAATGAAAAAGCCTTCTGCATCTTGCTCTATAACGATAGGAAAATCTTTTTTTAGTGCCATAGACAACCTCACTCCCTCTTTATCTCACTTTTTCTATCGGCGCTAACGTCAAGCGCAAATCCCCGCCCACTTGCCGGACATCCAGCAACTGCAATTCTTTTTTATCCGCCATCGCCAGCACCTGAGGCAGATGGAACAGGCCACGCCCTTGGTCGCCCAAGATTGACGGCGCCATATAGACAATAATCTCATCGACTAAGTTTTCGGCAAGCAAGGCGCCGTTCAGCACCGCTCCCGCTTCCACCAAGACTTCATTAATCTGCTGTTCGCCCAAAAAGCGCATGACTTCAGGCAAATCTAAGCGACCGTTTTTATCGGGCAAACGCTGCACCTCAAAACCCTCTTGTTGCAAGCGCTGCTGTTTAGCCACATCATCCGAGCAGGTCAAGATTAACGAGCGCCCGGGCAGGGTCGCCATCTGGGCATGGGGCGGCGTTTGTAAATGGCTGTCCAGGATAACCCTGAGCGGTTGCAACACGGGAAAATCAACCCGTGCCGTTAACGCCGGATCATCGGCCAACACCGTGTTGATACCAGTGACAATCGCCGAACTTTCGGCGCGGAGGCGATGGACATCGGCACGGGCTTGCGGGGAAGTAATCCATTGGCTTTCCCCCGAAGCGCAAGCGGTGCGCCCGTCCAAGCTCATCGCCAGCTTACTGCGCACCCACGGGCCGCGTCCGTTCATCCTTTTGATAAAGCCACGGTTTAAGGCCTGAGCCTGAGCCTCAAGAACCCCCACGCTCACTTCGCAACCGGCGGCCTTAAGCCGCTCTAAACCGCGACCGGACACCAACGGGTTAGGGTCGGCCATCGCGGCGACAACGCGGCGGACACCCGCCTTAATCAGCGCGTCACAACACGGCGGGGTACGGCCAAAATGGCTGCACGGCTCCAGCGTCACATAAGCGGTCGCCCCTTGCGCATCGGCGACCGTTTTGAGCGCGGCGACTTCGGCATGGGCAAAGCCTGCGTGTTGATGCCAACCCTCACCGATAACAGTGCCATCCCTGACTAAAACACAGCCGACACGCGGGTTAGGGTCGGTGGTGTAGCGGCCATTAGCCGCCAACTGTAGGGCGCGGGCCATATAAACAGCGTCATCACGGGCGATTTGGCGGGCAAGCGTAGCCATCAGTTGGTCTTTTGCAAGTCGGCAATCATTTCGGTAAATTCGCTGACATCCTGAAAGCTACGGTACACCGAGGCAAAGCGCACGAAAGCGACATGGTCAAGGCCGCTCAATTCTTTCATCACTTTTTCGCCAAGTTCCTGTGTCGAGATTTCCCGCTCGCCCAACACCATCAGGCTTTTTTTAATGCGGTTGACCGCCGCTTCTATGGCATCGCCTTCGACAGGGCGCTTTTCCAAGGCCCTTAGCATCCCTGAGCGCAATTTTTTTTCATCAAACGGTTCCCGCACCCCATTGCGTTTGACAACACGCGGCATGGTCAATTCCGCCACCTCAAAGGTGGTGAAGCGTTCTTTACAGACATTGCATTCACGACGGCGGCGAACCTGATCCCCTTCATTAGCCAATCTGGAATCCAGTACGCGGGTATCATGGGCACCACAAAACGGACAACGCATAATTCTTAAGCCACTGTTAATATAAACCGGAGGATTCCGGCGGTAATTTTCAAAACCGTTTATTTTATAACATTATTGTGCAAAACAGATTTTTTTATTATGCGCTGGGCCTGCCAAATCCGCATTAATCCCCACAATCCCTGCCGATTAACCGCTATAATGCCCAAGCCCTGACCCCTTAACGAGGTGATCCATGTCTGCTGTCATCCAACCAACGGCTTACACCGCTGCTGAGTATTTAACGCTGGAGCGCCACGCGCCTTATAAAAGCGAATGTCATGGCGGGCAACTGTTTGCCATGACCGGTGCCAGCCGTAAGCATAATTTGGTTTCGCTCAATATGGCCCGCGAATTGGGCAACCAGCTAAAACAACGCCCATGTGAAGCCTATATCAGCGATATGCGCGTGAAAGCCGCCGAAGCGCGCCATTATTATTACCCTGACAGTGTGGTTGTTTGTGGGGCCGCGCAATTTGAAGACAGCCAGTTTGACACCTTGCTGAACCCGACCGTGCTAATTGAGGTGTTGTCGCCATCTACCGAAGCCTTTGACCGTGGCGGCAAGTTTGCCCAGTACCGTAAAATCCCAAGCTTATGCCAATACCTGTTGGTGGCGCAAGACCAGCCTTATATCGAATGTTTTACGCGCCAGGACAATGGCTGGGTGTTGACGGAAACAGTGGGGATTGATGGCGTTTTGGTTTTGGCAAGCATAGCCTGTTCACTAAGCCTGCGTGAAATTTACGACAAGGTCTTGGACACTATCGGGGTTGCCGCCAGTTAAGCCCCGTGGGCCATTAAGTCAAGAACCCACCCTAGCCCTTTTGGGATAATACGCCTTACCTTATTGTCTATAGGCTTAAGCGTCCAGAGCCATCCATCGCGTTGCCAAGCAATCCGATAACCTTTACGCCCAAACATTTGCCAAAACTTTACCCATAAGGCGCTTATGACCTGCGACCCACTGCTTAATAATGACATCTACGATGATACGCTACGGCAATTGTTGCTGGAGATCACCGCCTTGCGTGAAGACATCACGTCCCATGCCAGCTTGCGCCTAGAGCAATACCAGACCTATTACCGTGCGGGGGTGTTCAATAAAAGCGCCTTGAACCTGGCGCATTATCTGGCCTTAAGGCAATTTGACCTGCGCCATTTGCAAGACCGTTTGGCCCAGGCAGGGTTATCGTCCTTAGGGCGCTCGGAAGCGTCGGTGCTGTCAACCTTGGATGCGGTGATCGGCTTGCTGAAGCGGGCGACCGATAAGGAATACTGCTTGGATGATAAAAATCCTAGCGAATCGGGGTTTAACCGTGGCCTGCAATTGCTGGAGCAACACAGCATTGAACTGTTCGGCCCCTTCCATCACTCCAGCAAAGTCCATGTCATGGTGACGCTGGCGACGGAAGCGGCGTGGGATTACGAGTTGATTTTGGCGTTGCTGGACAAGGGCATGACCTGCGCACGGATCAATTGCGCCCATGACAATGCGCTTATCTGGCGCAGCATGATCCGCAACATCCGCCGCGCCGAAACCGAAATCGGAAAAATATGCCGTATTTTAATGGACTTGGCGGGCCATAAAATCCGCACCGGGGCGATTGCCTTAGGCTTGCCCGTCCATCACCTGAAAGTAAACAAAGATGTGCGGGGCACGGTCATTGCCAGCGCCCCATTGCTGTTGCTTACCGACCAGCCCACCCAACCCCCTGGCCTCAACGGCAATGCGGCGCTGTTTCGCGTCAGCATTCCTGATGCCCTGCATCGGCGACTGGCTCCCGCTGCCCGTTTGGGCTTTATTGATGCACGGGGCAAGCAGCGGTATTTTCTGATCGAACAGGCGCTATCTGCTGACGTTTGGTTGGCAAGCTGCCCGCAAAGCTGTTATTTGGAATCGGCTTGCGAAGTGGCGTTATTGCCTGCCGAGGCCACCGATGAGGCCAACCCGGAGCGCTTTAAGCTGGGCGAGTTTGACGGTGATCCGCTGACCATCCGCGTGTTTAAGAATGATTTGTTATTGCTGACCGAAAACGATGTCATCGGCAGGCCTGCCGAATATGACAGCAACCATAAGCTCATCCGGCCTGCACACATTGGCTGTACGCTGTCGGCGTTCAGCAGCAAGCTTAAAGTGGGCCAGCCGGTATGGATTGATGACGGCAAGCTGGGCGCAGTGGTGGAAGCGCTGACCGAGCAAGGCGCATTGTTGCGGGTCAATCAGGTGCGCAGTAGCGGGGTGCGCATCCAAAGCGATAAGGGTATCAATTTCCCTGACACCGAGTTGGGCTTGTCGCCGTTAAGCGAAAAAGATTTGCTCGACCTTGATTTTGCCTGCACCCACGCCGACTTGATTGGCTTTTCTTTTGTCGAAACGCTGGCGGACATGAACTTTTTAATGGCGGAACTGGCCCAGCGCAACGCTACCGAACTGCCGATCATTGCCAAGATAGAGACCAACCTTGCCGTCAAAAACCTGCCAGACATTATCCTTGGCACTATTGGCCGGCACAGCTTAGGGATTATGATTGCGCGGGGCGATTTGGCGGTTGAGTTGGGCAGCGCCAGGTTGGCCGAGATTCAGGAAGAATTGCTATGGCTTTGTGAAGCGGCGCATGTGCCGGTGATTTGGGCGACCCAAGTGCTGGAGTCCATCGCCAAAAAAGGGGTCAGATCCAGGCCAGAATTTACCGATGCCGCCATGGCGGTGCGGGCGGAATGCGTGATGCTGAACAAAGGCCCGTACATACTCGATGCCATTGAAGCGTTAGTGAACGTGATGATTAGGATGCAGGAGCATCAGCGCAAAAAGTTTTCCAGATTGCGGGCATTACATTGGTAGGCGGCTAAACACTGCCATTAAGTTAAGGATTTGTGCCCGTAATTTCAATAAGATAAAAACATACGCCATCGTTCCCACATGCCACGTCACTGCCATTAAGTTAAGGAATATAACTTTAATTTCAATAATATAGAAAATGCTATTGAGTTAAGGTCGTAGTAAGTTAAGCCGTTCGTGGTGAGCTTGTCGAACCATGACCGGCTTAACCGTCCACCCTTCGACCAGCTCAGGGCGAACGGTCAATCCTATCTTGTTGAAATTACAGGCACAAGTCCTTAACTTAATGGCAGTGAGGCAGCTAAAACCAAAAATGCACCCCCGCCACCCAGCGGGTGGTGTCGGTGCGGCTATCGGAGAGGCTATTGATAGTCGGTGCGGTGGACCATTCCACACCTATATAAGGGGCAAACTCGCGGCGGATTTCATAGCGTAACCGCAAGCCACTTTCAAAATCCGACAAACCTTGGCTAATGCCCCGCCCAATATCGCGCTGGCTGTAAATATTGGCTTCGATACGCGGCTGTAGGATGAGCCGTTGGGTAATCAGCACATCGTATTCGCTTTCAAAACGGAACGCGGCACGGCCTTGCTCACCGATATAAGCGGTGGCTTCAATGTACAGCCAATACGGGGTAATCCCTTGCAGACCAAAGGTGAACCACCCCCGCTCAGGGCCTGCGCCCGTATCATAGCGGACACCCAGTTGCGAATCCCAGTAGGGGGTCAGGGCGTGTCCCCAGAGCAATTCATTACGCGCCTCGGTAAATTGCCCTGCATCAATATTGCCCTCGGCCCTGACCACGGTGCGGTCATTGGTTTTGCCATACCACGCTTGCCAATCGTAGGTCATTAGGCTGTGCGGGCCATTGCCCAAGCCTTCCAAACGGTCTACTAATAAAGCGGCAAGCTGGGGTTCTTCTTTATGGCTATGGGCTATGCCGGGGCCAAAATCATAGCCATCGGCATAGGCGTTGGGGTCACGGGCATCCTTAGGGGCGCGGCTACTCGCCGCCGTGTGGTTGTGGGGTTCGGCGGCATGGGTCGTATGCTGATGCTGTTCTGGTGCGGGAGCTTCGGTATGCGGGTGCTGTTCCGGCTCAGGAGCTACGGTGTGCTGATGCTCTGGCGCAGGGGTATGTTGATGTGGTTCCGGTGCGGGGGTGGCGGGGTGCTGGTGCGCTTTCGGCTTGGTGTCATCGGCTGGCATGTCCCCGCTATCATGATGCTGATGATCCATCACCATAGTTTCGTCCGCCCGGGTAGGCAAGCACTGGCCCATCACCGCCAACAGTAACCAACGTTTTCTCATGCCACCACCACGACCCTAAACATGCCGCCGTGCATGTGATAAAACAAATGGCAATGCCAAGGCCAGTAGCCCCGTGCATCGGCGGTGACGCGGAAACTGACGCGCTGGGCGGGTTGCACCACCACCACATGCTTGCGCACTTGCACTTGCCCGTCAGGGCTTTCCAAATCGCTCCACATCCCGTGCAAGTGCATGGGGTGGCTCATCATGGTGTCATTGACGAAAATCACCCGCAAGCGTTCGCCATAGCGAAAATGAATCGGCGTGGACTCGTCAAACGGCACCCCATCCAGCGACCAGCTATAACGCTCCATATTGCCGGTCAAATGCAACTCAATGTCACGTTCTGGCGGGCGGTTATCGGCAATAATACCGCTGAGGCTACGCAAATCGGCGTAGGTCAACACCCGGCGGCCATTATTCCTAAGGCCAATGCCCGGATCATCCAGATTAGTGCGCGGGGTGTCCACTCGCATATCGACATTCGCGCCATATTCAGTTTTGGCATGATGGACGGCGACCGTGCTATGCGCGGCTCCCATCATATCGGTCATGGTCAACGGTTCTGGGCGATCCGGCGCGGGGATCGCCGCTTTTAGGCCCGCATGGACAGCCAGTGTGCCGCAAGCAAAACCGCTTCTGTCCATTGATTGGGCAAACACGGTGTAGGCTTGCTGGGCGGGGGTGACAATAATATCGTACGTTTCCGCAGGCCCGATGCGAAATTCATCAACCGTGACCGCCTCAACCGGCTGCCCGTCCGCGTGGACAACGGTAAGGCCCAGCCCTGGGATACGCACGTCAAAAAACGTTTGCGCCGCCGAGTTGATAAAGCGCAGCCGTACCCGCTCACCTGGCTTGAACACGCCCAGCCAGTTATCCGCCGCCGTTTTGCCATTGAGCAAATAGGTATAAGTATAGGCGGAAATGTCGGCCAAGTCGGTCATGGACATGCGCATTTGGTTCCACATCGCCCGCTTATCCAGTGCCGCGCCCAGGCCATCGTGGGCGACATCGTGGAAAAAATCCACGGCGGTAGGCTGGTTGAAGTTGTAATAATCGCTTTGTTTTTTCAGCTTGGCGAACACCTTATAAGGGTCTTCATCCGTCCATTCGGACAATTGCACGACATAATCACGGTCGGCGGCGATGGTTTCAACCGCAGGGCTGATGATAATCGCGCCGTACAGGCCGGTTTGCTCCTGCATCCCCGAATGCGAGTGATACCAATACGTACCCGACTGCTGCACCTTAAAACGGTAAGTGTAGCTCCCCCCGGCGGGGATACCGTTAAAGCTGATACCAGGGGCACCGTCCATATCGTAAGGCAAAATCAGCCCATGCCAATGTATCGATGTGGTTTCCGCCAGTTCGTTAACAACGGTCAGCGTCACCGTGTCACCTTCGCGCCAGTGTAAAGTGGGCGCGGGAATGGAGCCATTGACGGTGGTGGCGATACGGGCGGCGCCGGTAAAATTGACGGTGGTTTGCGCAATGGTGAGCGTGAACGCCGTACCGCTAAGGACGGCGGCACTGTCCGCCTGTGCCGATTTTTGCCCGCCGGGCAACAATGGCGTGGCGCAGGTCGCGGCCAGTCCGGCCAAAAAGTGGCGGCGGGATAGGGGCATCAAACTTGCGCAAAAATAGCGGTCATGTGCTTATTGTCCCGCTTATAGCCATAGCGTTCACCGATAAAATGTTTGCCGACCGAATGTAGGCCGGACATTTGCGACAGCTCAAACACGTCTCATTCATACCCTAAGCCGATGGAGCCGAGCACAGGATAATGGCTTATACCGTGATGAATGGCAAGGTGTTCGGCGGAGAGTTGGAAAGCCCACAGCACGTTGTTGCCGGTGACGGACTCACCGACCGCATAGGGTTCGGCAACACGGGTAAAACTGCCATAGACAAAGGCCAGCAGCTCACGCTCACGTATGGCCCTAACAATGACTTGCAACATAAGGGTTCCTGATGCGAGGTTATGGATAGGCAAACACAGGGGGGGAGGCGATTAATTTACGCCGATTTTTCCAAATCTTCAATCCAGTCGCGCCAAACCGACATCAACACCGCCATCAGGGTCGGGCCTAAAAACAGCCCCAGCAAACCAAACGCTTCCATACCGCCAAATATCCCCAATAACGTCCAGATGAACGGCAGCTTGACGGCGTTGCCGATCAAGACCGGACGCACATAATTGTCGGCAAACAAAGTCAACACCATGCCGTAACTGAACAGGGCAATGGCGGCGGTAAAATGGCTTTCCGCCGCCAACACCAGCGAACAAGCCCCAAAAATCAACTTGGCGGCGAAGGGGATCATGGCAAAAATGCCGGTCAACGCCCCCAATATCGCCGGATGCCCCAACCCTGCAAAATGATAGCCCACCCCCATCAGCAAGCCTTTGGCAAGGCCGATCACCATCATGCCATTGACCGTACCGCGCACAGCGGCGGCGGCATGGAGCAGATAACGCTCGCCCACATCGCCAAAAATCCGGCGGCTGCTGGCTAACACCTGACGGCCCAATTTGTCACCGTGCTGATAAACAAACAGCAACACCAGCAAGATAATCAAAAAACTGACCAAGCGTTGCAGCAAATGCCCGGCAAAGGTTTTGGTGTAACCCAACGCCCCGCTAGTGCCCAGCCAATGGAAAGTGCTGGCGGCGGCTTCCTTGCTGCCTAAGGAGTTGAGCCAAAACGCTTTGGCCGACTCGCCCATCATCGGCAACTTTATCAGCCAGTCCGGTGGCGGGATGCCGGTTTTTTGCGCATCCATCAACCATTGCCCCAAGGAGTCGGCTTCGGCGTAGAGCTTGACCAGCCCATAACTCAACGGCACCAGAATAACCGCGCCTATCACCAGCGTCAGGGCCACCGCGCCCCAAGTGACTTTGCCATGCAGCTCTTTGCTGATGAGCAGGCGTTTATAAATCGGCCACGTGCTGATAGCCAGCACCACCGCCCAGGCCAATAAAGGCAAAAAGCCTTGGACGACCCAGCCCCCCAATAACAGGAGGATAGCGACAGCGGATAAACGCGCCCGGGTTTGCAGTGGATCGGTCATGACAAGTTACAGGTTGTGAAAACGGTGCGGCATTCTAACACCGAAGCCCACTTAAAACACATTGTCCACCCTACGCGGCGCTTAAACCTTGGCTAGGCGTAACTAATGGTGATGTTGACATTGTCGGTTTCCTGATTAACAGAAGCAATATGCCGATTTACTCGTTCCCATTCATGCCCCGTGGGCACTTGCCACATCACTGCCATTAAGTTAAGGTATTTGTATTAATAATCAATGTGTTGTATGGATAAAATACGATGTAGGTCGGGTTAGCGGTAGCGTAACCCGACATGTGCCGATCGGATAAAGTCGGGTTACGCTACCGCTAACCCGACCTACTATAATCGTATGTTATTGATAATAAATATAAAAAACCTCAACTTAATGGCAGTGACGCGCCGCGTCCCGTGTCACACACCGCAGCGCGGATAGCACTGCATTCCCATTCATGCCCCTGAGATATAAGGGTACGCGGCGCGTGGGAACGAGAGTTTTTCATTTATCTTATTGAAATTACAGGCACAATCCCTTAACTTAATGGCAGTGATTTATGCCCTATATCTGCGGGTACATGCCATGTGGGAACGAGAACAAACGAGAACAACCCAAGCCATTCTAAATAACGCGTAGCCTAACCCTACCCACTCTTACCCGCCACCAACCCTTGCAACTGCCTTAACGCCTGTCCCCGATGGCTTAACGCATTTTTAAGGTCGGCGGGCAGTTGTGCGGATGAGCATTGCTGGGCCGGTAGCCAAAAAATAGGGTCATAACCAAAACCATGCTCACCGATAGGTTGGCGCAGTATGTGCCCTTCCCAAACGCCTTGGGCGATCAGGGGGCAGGGATCATCGGCATGTTTCAGCAGGGCGATAACGCAGACAAAGCGGGCGCTGCGTTGCCCGTCCGGCACGTCCGCCAAGGCGGCAAGCAATTTTAAGACGTTGTCCTGGTCGCTGGCGTTTTCTCCGGCATACCGCGCCGAGCGGACACCGGGCGCACCGTTGAGGGCATCGACAATAATCCCCGAATCGTCGGCAATGGCGGGCAGGCCCGATTGTAAGGCCGCGTTACGCGCTTTTAAAATGGCGTTTTCAATAAACGTGGTGCCGGTTTCTGCGCACTCGACAACGTTAAACGCCGATTGTGCCACCACCACTTGACCCGCCAGAATCGCTTGGATTTCCCTGATTTTTCCGGCATTGCCACTGGCAAGCACGAGTTGTTTAGGGTCGGCCATTAACGGTAGGCTTCCAGTGCTTGGCGTTGTTTTTCCATCAATTGGCTGATGCCGCCACCGGCTAAGGCCAGCATGGCATCGAGTTCTTCTTTTCTAAAGGCATGGCCTTCGGCTGTGCCTTGCACTTCGATAAACGCCCCGGCATCGTTCATGACGACGTTCATATCGGTTTCGGCATTGCTGTCTTCGGCATAATCCAAGTCCAGCACCGGAATGCCATTAAAAATGCCGACCGAAATCGAGGCGACTTGGCCGTATAGGGGGTTGGATTTTATCAGCTTGCGTTTGAGCATGGTTTTTGCCGCCAAGGACAGGGCGACAAAACCGCCGGTAATCGCCGCCGTGCGGGTGCCGCCATCGGCTTGCAGGACATCGCAGTCTATGGTCAGGGTATGTTCGCCCAGCGCTTTTAAGTCCACCGCCGCCCGCAATGAGCGGCCAATCAGGCGTTGGATTTCCAATGTCCGCCCGCCTTGTTTGCCGTTGCTGGCTTCGCGGCCCATGCGGCTGTGGGTGGAGCGGGGCAACATGCCGTATTCGGCGGTAATCCAGCCTTCGCCTTTGCCTTTTAAAAAACGCGGGACACTGCGGTCAACGCTGGCGGTGCACAGCACACGGGTATCGCCAAATTCAACTAACACAGAGCCTTCTGCATGTTTAGTGTAGCCACAGGTAAATGTTATGTCTCTTAGTTGATCGGGATTACGTCCGCTGGGTCTCATAAATAGGGTTCCGCCAAAATGAAAACTGCACAGTATACCTGAATTGACGGCAATTCTGCTGTAAATGCAAAAAGTGTTTATAAAATGGCTGCGTCATCTGCTAATTCTTAAGCAATCATAGTATAGTTGCCAGCTGAAATAGCTGGGTGCGCCCGTGTGACATAACCCCATTAATATTAGGTGAAAAATGATAAAAAGTATGACGGCTTATGCCAGTCAGGAGGCGGAAATAGGAAACCTGACCATCAATTGTGAGTTGCGCTCGGTTAACCACCGTTATTGTGACGTGTCGGTAAAATTGCCGGAGCGCTTGCGCAGTATAGAAGCCGATTTGCGCAGCCTGATTGCCGAAAAAATTAGCCGTGGCAAGGTCGAATGCAGTATCAGTTATAAAAAAGCCAACGACAGCGCGGGGTTTAGCGTCAACTTGCAAGCGGTATCGGCTTTGCTGACCGCCACCGAACAAATCGAACAGCTTATGCCTGCGGCCTTGTCGTATTCCGCTTTGGATATATTGGCGTTTCCGGGCATCCAACAAGAGCCGGATATCGACCGCGAAGCCCTGAATGCGGGGATTAAAAAGTTGCTTAAGCAAACCCTGGCGATATTTTTGGAAGTCCGCCAGCGCGAAGGCGGGCAGTTGAAAACCCTGATTGAGGAGCGCTGCATCAAGATGCAAGGCTTTGTCGTCTCCGCCAGTGGCCGGATGCCCGAAGTGTTGCGGCTGATCCGCAACCGCCTGAAAGATCGGGTGGTCGAGCTGGTCGCGCAACCGGATTTTGACCGTCTGGAGCAGGAGTTGGTGATCTTGACGCAAAAGCTCGACATCACCGAAGAGCTGGACAGATTGGACACCCATATCAGCGAAGTCCTGCGCGTCCTTAAGCAACCCGAACCCGTGGGCCGGCGCTTGGATTTTTTAATGCAGGAATTGAACCGCGAAGCCAATACCTTAGGCTCCAAATCAGCGGACAAGGAAATGACGCAAATCGCCATCGAGCTGAAAGTGCTGATTGAGCAAATGCGCGAGCAGATACAAAACATTGAGTGATGTTTCAGGTGGTGTCATGTAGTGTCAAAATGCGTTTAAGGCTTTGAAAGTAAAATATTATCTATCCCATACCGTTGCATACTGTGTCATTTAATCGCATAATTGCCGTGTACCAAGGCGCGTACCAAAACCAAAACATGTACAATTTTACTGGTACACAGGGGCGAACATGGCAAAGCTGAACGACATACAGATAAAAGGCTGGATAAGCAAAGGCGAACGCTTTGAGGGCAAAAGCGATGGTGA
>JAQTNZ010000011.1 GCA_028713595.1 Methylovulum sp.
CGAGGCCTCAGGTCGGGTCCGGCTTCTCTTCTTTCCGCTCGGTGATCAGCCGAGGATTCTACCCTTTAACAAGGGTTGAATCGAGATATAAGGTCGGGTTAGCGATAGCGTAACCCGACGTGTGCCGCTCGGATTCTGTCGGGTTACGCTATCGCTAACCCGACCTACAACTACAACTTAACCTTTACGGGGCGTGTATGAACACTTTCAATCCAGACCGTTTTACCGACACCTTAGCCAGCAAGGGCATTGCCGTAGTCAGTAAGCGGCGCAGCCCGCAGGAGCGTGCCTTGGCGCGGGAGCTTATCCGCCAAGCCGACAGCCTGCCGTCTTCACCCTTAAACAAGCCTGTCACCCTGATCCCTAGAGGGCGTTTCTTATGAGCGAGGCAGTACAACAACAGCCGCTTGAAGATACCGCCACGGCCTTGGTGTTGCCGCCGCCGGACACCCACAGTTTGGCGACTTTGCTGGCCTTACCGGAGGCCGCGCCCGCTGATTTTCTCGACAACCCGCATTGGTTGCGGGTGCTGGGCGACATCGCCGCCTTAGCTAAACCGTTAGTGCCTGACAACGAAAAAGACTGCGAAAACTGGGCGAAGGCGCTGAAAAAATGCGCGGCGTGGTTTAACAAACAGCGCAATGGCGCCTTTAGGCGCGAGACCGAAGCCCTGAGCGCCAAGGCCAAAACCATGATGGCGCTGGAAAAGCAATTGCTAACGATCGCCGCAGGCTATCGGGCGCAGTTTGAGGCCGCGCAACAGGCACGGGCGCACGCGCTGCACACGCAGTTACAGGCGGCGATGCTGGCGGCGTGGATAGCCAAAGGGGTGCGCCCCGTGTACCGCACCGCCGATGTGGTGGCGCTGGCGAAGCCTTCGGCATTGACCGCTAAGGGGGCGTTGAGCGGGGCGACCAAAGCCGCGCTGGATGCGCTGGCCCATGACGATCTGATGTGGCAAATACGCATGGACAAGCGTTTGCAAGAGGTGCAACTGCGCTGCCTGCAAGTCGGCTTGGCCCCGTTCGCCGCCGATTACATAGGCCCCGCCTTGCATGATAAGGATGATGCGGTGTTCTCGGCACGGCTGGACGCGCTGGTGACGTTGGATGCCCAGCGCATGGCGGAAGTGGTGGCGAAAGTGCAGGCGCAGGTGTTGAAAGGGGCGGCGGGGCAGGCTCCGTTGGAAGTGTTGAAGGTTCCGGCGGTGCAGGCTCCGGTGGAGGTGTTGAAGGCGGCTTCCCCAGAGCCTACTCCCGCGCCCACCACCGCCCGTTTGGTCGGCACGGTGCAGATCAACGCCCGCTTCGCCATCACCCTAAAAACCGCCGCCAGCGAAGAAGCCTTAGTGGCGTTTTTTACCAAGCAATTGCCGGAACATCTGGCTAGCAAGCTGGTGGCGGTGTCGGTGGTGGCGGGTTAGGGGTTGGTTGTTTGTCGGGGTGTTGCCCTGCAAGGTCTTTGTGCTTGGCGGCATGATGTTAAAGCAGGTGTAGGTTGGGGTGAGGTACGAACCCCAACGCAACAGGATAGGGTGGTCGTGTCTGTTGACTGTTGGGGTTCGCAAGCTCACCCCAACAGGCTGCGGGTCTGGGCAGGGGTTAAGCAATGGATTTGATAGGTAATAGAGTATCACACAGGGTGAATGCTGGGGGATGGGTTTCCTTTTTTACCATCGTTCCCACGCTCCGGCATCACTGCCATTAAGTTAAGGAATACTATTTTTATTCAATAACATAGAAAACACTATTGAGTTAAGGTCGTAGTAAGTTAATCCGTTCGTGGTGAGCTTGTCGAACCATGACCGGATTAACCGTCCACCCTTCGACCAGCTCCACCACAAGGGTGGTCTGGGGACAGGCGAACGGCTAATCCTATCTTGTTGAAATTACAGGCACAAATCCTTAACTTAATGGCAGTGATTTATGCCCTTTACGCCCCGTGGGTGCGTGGGTACGCTGGAGCGTCACTGCCATTAAGTTAAGCATTTTTATATTTATTATCAACTAGATAAAATTATCGTAGGTCGGGTTAGCGTTAGCGTAACCCGACATTATTTGAGCGGCACACGTCGGGTTACGCTATCGCTAACCCGACCTACATCGTATTTTTTAATACAATATATTGATTATTAATATAAATATCTTAACTTAATGGCAATGACGCTGGAGCGTGGGAACGATGGTTATCACATAGACCCACGAAACCACCCAGAATTTCACGGAATTTACCAAACACACAAGGCATAAACAGATGGCTTCCGGGCGTATCCTGAAAACCCAAATCAGTTTTAGCGAGCAGGTTAATGACCTGTCCGCCCATGCCGCGTTGTTGTTCACTTGGATGATACCCCATGCCGATGATTTTGGCCGGATGCACGGTAACGCCCGCAAAATCAAGGCGCAGGTGGTGCCGATGCGTGACGATTACAGCACGGCGCTGGTGGACACCTGTCTGAACGAGCTGGCTAAGGCGGGGTTGATCCGGCGTTATCCGGTCGCGGGTGAGTATTTTATTTGTTTTCCCACTTGGGAGCTGCACCAGTCCGGGCTGCATAAACGTACCCGCTCGAAACTGCCCGCCCCTGAGGTGGGTGAGGGCGCGGAGGTTCCGGGAAATTCTGGGGCTTTCCGCCCTGAACAGGAAACAGAACAGGAACAGAAACCAGAACAGAAACCAGAACCAGAAACGGAATTAAAACCGGAATCGGAACGGGAACTAAAACCAGCGCCCGCGCCCAAAGCCGTCAACGCTGGCAAACACCTAAACGGCCTGTTAACAAGCTATGGCATCACCGGCGATTTGGCGGCTGATTTTAGCCAGTATCGCCAAGCCAAACACGCGCCGATTACCAAAACCGTGCTGGAAGGGCTGGCGCGGGAGGCGGCTAAGGCGGGTATCCCCATCGCCCAAGCGGTGCGGACGATGATGGAGCGCAATTGGCAGGGCTTTAAGGCCGAATGGGTCAAACCCGCTGGCGATTTGCCCGCCATCCGCGCCGCGCCCGCCTATCTGCCCAAAGACCAGCGCGGCGGCGTTAACCGCGCCGCTATCGATTCCACCGCCACGAGGTTGCCATGATCCACGAGGATTTTCCCGCCTTCCACGCAGCTTGGCTATTGGCCCACGCCAAGAGCAGTTCTAACCAAATCCCCGCCGATGCGGTGGTGATGTCGGTGTTTGACGACTTGGCGGCCTACCCGCTGGCGGCGATTGAAGCGGCCTTACGCTACCATGCGCGTAACTCGCGCTTTGCGCCGACCGTCCATGACGTGGTCGCGGTGCTGGAGATCGGCCAGCGCCGCCCCAGTGCCGACGAGGCCTGGGCGCAAGCCCCGCGCAGCGAAGCCGACACGGTGTGCTGGACGGAAGAAGCCGCCAGCGCCTACGCGCTCATCTCGCATTGGGTCGAGGCTGGACGCTGGTACGAGGCGGGGCGCGGCTTTAAGGCCGCTTATGAGCGCCTGTGCCAACAAGCGGTATTGCACGGTAAGCCGTTGAAATGGCAAGTGGCTATCGGCTACGACAAAACCGCCGTGGCCCCGGTGCTGGCGCAAGCCGTGGCTTTGGGCAGGATTAGCCAAAACTACGCCGACACCCTGTTGCCCAGCCCCACCGATGGCGGGGTGTTGGTGGGGTTGTTGACGGGTACGGTTGCGGGCTTGCCCAGTGATAATCAGGTGTTGAAGGCCAAATGGGGGCGGTTGAAACAGGCGTTGTTGGGGCGGACGGCGTGAACAGCGTAGGGCCGTAGGTTGGGGTGAGGTACGAACCCCAACGCAACAGGGTCGTGTGTGTTGACCTGTTGGGGTTCGCAAGCTCACCCCAACCTACTGGTTACTATAAGAAAAGAAGATGTATAAGGCAACCGCAATCGGCAAGACTATATAAACGCCAGAAAACAAGCAGGCTAAGAAAATTAAAATTATAAGGCAACCGAAAGCCCCCTCAGAGCTACCTTCATCGTTACCAGCAGGGTCAGGGTATCCACAATGAGGACATATATGTGCTCTATTCGATATTCTTTTATTACATTCTTTACAATTTACCAAGGCCATAACGTCCTCTTTAAAAAATTATAATTATATTTATTTCTAAGGAATTTTTAACAAAAACTAGGCTTAGGTAGGATAAGAAACCCCACATATTATTTCAAGGCATAATCAACAAAATACGCACAATGGCGAAAAAAAGAACGTCTCCACTTTTTAGCAATATAGAGCCGTAGGTTGGGGTGAGGTACGAACCCCAACGCAACAGGGTCGTGTGTGTTGAAACGTTGGGGTTCGCACACTCACCCCAACCTACGGCAGACGTTGTCATGCAACGTCTCTATTTAGCAACATAGGAAACAATCAATGGGCTTGGCTGAAAAACAATCTAAACACGATTTTTCCCAGTTGCCTATCGTTCCCACGCTCCGGCGTGGGAATGCCTGTCGCAACGCTCCAGCGTTGCGGGACGCTGGAGCGTCCCTGGCTGCATTCCCACGCCGGAGCGTGGGAACGATGGCGTATACTTTTTATCTTGTTGAAATACAGGCACAAATCCTTAACTTAATGGCAGTGACGCTCCGGCGTTGCGGGACGCTGGAGCGTCACTGGCTGCATTCCCACACTGCCCATGAGGGTACGCCGGCGCGTGGGAACGATAGGGTTTTTATTTTTAGCAACATAGGATAGGAAACACACACCAATGGGCTTGGCTGAAAAACAATCTAAACACGATTTTTCCCAGTTGATCGGCAAACGTTTGCGCGAGGCGCGGTTGATGAACCGCTTAAGCCTAGACCAGGCAGCGCAGCGGCTGGGGTATCAAAACGACTCGCAGTTGTCCAAGCTGGAGAACGGGTATGGTGGGCGTATCCCAACGCTTGCCAAGTTGATGGAGGCGGCGCGGTTGTATGGCGTGTCCTGTGACTGGCTGTTGGGCTTGACCGATGATTGGGATATTGACGAGCATCACGACCGCACCGCGCATATTGTCGGTTATATGTTTGAGAGTCTGTCTATCGCCCGTAAGGCGGAGATTGGGCTGATGTGTAAAATCAGCCGCAGAGTGGCGGATATGGAAAAGGCGGTGCTGGGTATCGCCGATAAGCTGCAAGAAACCCATGACGCGCTGGGGGTGTTTGTCCGCCTTAACCCTGAGTTTGAGACCGACATGCGCGGCGGCGCTAAGTTGGCCCGTTGTGTCGATGAGGGGCAGTGGTTGGCGGTGCAGACGCGGCGGATGCTGAAAGACTTTTTGCTGACCGATTCCGCCGCCCTCAATGGGCCGCAGCATGATTGGGTGGAGCGTTATGGCACGACTAACTGAAGCCGATTGGCAGCGCGTCCGCCAGCTCTGGGAAGGGGATGGCCGCACGGGTTATCAATGGCTGGTGCGCAGTTTGGCCGCCGAGGGGCTGCATCTGCCCCCGACCACGCTGGCGAAACGGGTCAAAATCCACGGCTGGACTAAGACCGTGCCGGTGCGCGGCCCGGCGTTGCGCAAAGATAAGGATAAGGCTTTACCCACCGCGCTCCGGCACGACAAAACTGGCCGGCCAACCTTGTATGAGCCGGGGTTTGCCGAGTTGACCTTTAAGCTGTGCCTGTTGGGGGCGACCATGGCGCAAATCGCCGACATTTTTAAGATTAATTCGCAAACGCTGTACAGTTGGCAGCAAAAATACCCCGATTTTGCTGCCGCGCTAACAGGTGGGCGGCTGTGCGCCGATGCCGAAATCGCCGCCGCCCTGTATCACCGCGCTAAGGGCTATAGCCATAAGGACACTAAGGTCGCCCTGAGCGAGGGCGAGTTTATCAGTATCGAAGTGGATAAGCATTATCCGCCGGACACGATGGCTGCGAAAATCTGGTTGCACAATCGCCAGCCGGATTTATGGAAGGAAAAGCACACGGTCGAGCATAACCATCAGCTGGACGCTGAATTGCTGGCGGCGATTAAGACCGATTTTGTCGCCAGGATGGAAAAGGCACGGCTGCGGCAATTGGCGGTGTTGGATGAGCGTAGGTTGTTGGGGCTGGGGGAGTTGTAGGTCGGGTTAGCGATAGCGTAACCCGACAAAATCCGAGCTATATATGTCGGGTTACGCTATCGCTAACCCGACCTACGCCGTATTTTATACATGCAATATATTGATTATTAATAAAAATGTCATTAATTTAATCGCAGTGAGAGCAAGAAATGACCACGATATTCCATGACCAACGGTTTTGGGCGTTTGCCGAAACCTACCATGCTGACCCGCTGGGCTTTTGCGTGTCGGTGTGCGGGTTGTTGCCGTCGCAAGACCAAGAGGCCGTCTGTTGGGCGCTGATCCCCAGCAACGCTAAAGTGTCGATAGTTTCCGGTACGGGTACGGGCAAAACCGCGCTGTTTGCAAGGTTGGCGCTGTGGCATTTGCTCTGCCATCCGGTCGCTTATTATGATGATAAGGTCGAGATAGGCTCTAACACCTACATTGGTGCGCCACGCATCAAACAGGTGGCGGACGGTGTCTGGAAAGAAATCGCCGACACCCGTCTTGCCATCGCCGAAGGCCCTTATGCGTGGCTGAACGGGTATTACCAACTGGATAACGAGCGCGTCACCGTCAAAGGCTTTGAGAAAACTTGGTTTATCCGCCAAGTCGCCTTGCAACAAGGGGCGGCGATTGGGGTGGCGGGTAAGCACCGCTATTGGCAGTTGATTATCATTGATGAAGCGGCGGGGGTGTCGGACGAGCATTTTGACGTGATTGACGGCACGCAAACCCAAGGCGGCAACCGCACCTTGTTGGCCTCGCAAGGGGTGCGCAACAGCGGGCGGTTTTTCGACACTCACCACGGCCTCTGTCTAGCCAACGGCGGCGCGTGGGCGAGTTTGCGCTTTAGCTCCGAGCGCTCGCCGTTCGTCAGCCAGCAATGGCTACACGACCGCGCCGAAGAAAGCGGCGGGCGGCAGTCCAGCGAGTACCGCATCCGCGCCCTAGGCCACTTCGCCGACCACTCCGGCAGCAACTTGCTGACCCGCGCCGAGCTGGAGCGGGCGTTTACCTGCGGCCCTGTCATCCGCGAAGATGAGCCTTATGGGCTGTTACTGCTCGCCGACATCGGCATGGGCGAATACCGTGACGATTCGGTGGCGGTGGTGGCGAAAGTCATCGGCTACGGCGACCACGGCCTGCAAGCGCGGCGGGTCGAATACACCGCCATCCCTTATTGTACCAACAGCAAGGATGAAATCACCTTCGCCGGGGATTTGGTCAATCTCTACCGCACCTTATCCAACCCGACTTTATTGGCCGATAACGGCGGCATCGGCGGCACGGTCAACAAGCTTATCGAAGCGTCCGGTGTGCCGGTGGTCAAAGTCAACTGGGGGCAACCGTGTTTTAAAATCGAATACCAAAACCGCTTCTACAACCGCCGCGCCTGTGCGATGGTGCGCTTTCGCGATGCGGTCAGGGATGGGCGGGTGGCGTTTGGGCTTGAGGGCATCGAACCACGGCTAAAAGCCAAATTATTACTGCAAGGCTCGCGCTTGCCCTACCACTTCGCCGAAGTCGGCGGCTTGCGCTACGTTATGCAGAAAAAGCACGACATGCGCAAAAACGGCATTAGCTCACCGGATATTATTGACGCGATGGCCTTCGCGTTTTTGGAAGACGCGGTATACAGGCCCGCGCAGAAAGTGCCGCCAATGAGCGCGGAATGGGCGAAGAAGAAAGCGGAGGTGGTGGCTATGTTTGCGGATTTGGTGGGGTAGGTGATTTTGATTGGTTCAGCGTGTGAGGTAATCGCTGTGTTGTTCGGGCGATGTCCAGACTATATGGGTCGAGAAGAGCTGTCTGCTCTATTGCACTACGCGTTATTTTCATCCGTAGAGGCTTTTCCTAACGCGTTACTGGGCATATAATGCCGATAACGCACAAAAATGAAATGAAGAACCATGAAGTATGAAGCCAACCGACCCCCCCTTACGTTTCGCCGTTAAAGACCGCATCAATGATCGCGAAATCTCGCCATCATACGTTCCTTTGTCATTAATGAGCGAGTTCCCAAAGGATGTGGCCCAATTTTTAAAAGGGTCTAATGGTGATGTCAATCCCAATGACATCATGGTGTCGATAGAGCCTGGTTCATTGATGTTGGCGGCGACTGTATTGATGTCGGCTGGGTTGTGCGCTGATTTGGAACGGTTACAATCCTCGTCAGGGTCGCTGAATTTAATCGACCCCAAACGGGCAAAAATCATTGAGCATTGGCAGGCTTTGGCTAAAAAAAACCCTCATCGGCGCTATGATGTTGGCAATCAAGCCACTAACCCCTTTTTTTCTATTAATGCCACGTCCGACTTTCGTAAAACAGACGATATGTGGGTACATGTGGAAAAATATGTGCATGGTAAGGTCGTTGATATAGGCGGAAAAACTAAGGCCAATGTCCATCTTGAAATCGAAGGCGGTGTCACGCTGACCATTGCCGCCACTCAAACCAAGTTGGCACAGGGCGAACAAAACCGCCTCTACCGTCCTGCGTTGCTGCATGTTATCGCTGAAGAAAATTTAATGACGGGTGAGTTGCGCAATTATGAGTTGCTGGCGTTTTCGGACTACCAGCCCCGTTATGATGACGATGAATTTAAGCTTATGGTTGAGCGTGGCACTAAAGCGTGGGCGGATGTACAGGATGCAACATCATGGTTAGAAAACCTGCGGGGCTATCAAGCATGATAGTATCTGTTTTGTTAGATACCAGTTTCCTCATTTCGCTAAGTGACCGTACCCGCCCTAATCACCTTGTTGCAAGCCACTATTACCGATACCTGCTTGAGCAGGGTATCCCCATTTATTTTTCTGCTATTGTAGCCGCCGAATTTGCCATCAAAGAAGACATCGCCGATTTGCCGCTGCGAAACTTTAGGGTTTTGCCCTTTAATATAACGCACTCAAGGGAAGCCGCACGGATATGGAACCTGCTGGTTAAGCATGATGATGGCGATAATAGGGTTGTTGTCAAGGATGATGTCAAAATAATAGCACAAGCCGTGCATGAAAAAATCCCGCTAATATTGACGGAAGATGCCAAAACTTTTTATAAATATTGTGAGCGGTTACGGACATCACACCAGTTGAATATCAGGGCCATAAAACTGGTGGATGGGTTTGATCCGTCCGCTTTACGTTTAGATGGTCAAACGGATATTGAAGGTTTCAGCGAGTAGATACCATCTCTCCTGCCTCATCAAAAATATTGCGAAAAAGGAATGCCAAAATGAATGCGTTAGCCTGTTGCGATGCTTTTAGTTTTGAAGAAAAAATCACCGCTTCTTCCGTTCAATTTACAGTGACCTTGAACGATAAGCACTCAAAATCAGAGAGGGTTGTGTTTGACAAAACCATTCCGACCCCGTTGGCTATCCTTTTGGCGATAGCTGTCATTCCTGTGCTCGTGGTGTTTTTATCGCTGAGTTTAGTTTTTTGGGTGTTTTCTTTATTCAAAAATGACAGTGCACAATTGTCTTATGAAGAAGCTAAAGGTTATTTAAGTAGCGGGAAAAGTTATCTTAATAGCTTATCTGAAAAAGATAAACAGGCATTAATCTTAAAAAAAGAAAACGCTCCTTTAGGCTTATAAGCATTCAAAAATTAAAGCCCACATAACGTGGGCTTTTTTATGCCTAAAAATATTAAACTGCCGTAGACTGGGTGTGTACAAAACCCGCCGCCCCATTCTTCATCCAAAATCCCCTGCCTTATAACGGTGGATGTTTGAAAACGGTCATCGCTGGAAGATATGGACAGCATTCATGCCTTAACCTTAAATAAGCAATTGATTGAGGACAAGCCTATCAGGCATATATATTTATGATACCTAGAAAAAGACCCCCTACCCATCCTGGCGCCATTATAAAGTATGATTATATTGAGCCTTTGTCCCTGTCCGTCACCCAATTGGCGGATCACTTAGGTGTCTCAAGAATCACGGTGTCTAAAATTGTTAACGAACGTGCGCCCGTCACCGCCGATATGGCATTGCGTTTGGCAAAAACGCTTGATACAACCGCAGAGCTTTGGCTCGGTTTACAAAAGCAATATGACTTGTGGCACGCGGAGCATGATTCTGATAATTGGAAACGCGCGACCAAATTAGCGATGCCTGAAGATTGTTGTATGTAATTAAGGCGTTAAATGCGTGAGGGCGCGGCTAACGCCTAAGACCATCCATCCCCTAACACAGTAAAGCGGATTTGTCATCTATTCGCCTATATTTTGATTCCCTTTTATAATCCCCTGCTGTAGAATCAGGGTTCGCTAATAGAAAATATAGAGGGCATGATATGAAAAGTTTATTCACTAAACTGGTTCCCTTCGCAGTATTGATGGGGCTGTCTGATATGGCGTTTGCAACTCAACCTTTGCCGGAACCTGGCGCGTTTGAGCTGATGGGCATTGTTGCCGCCGGCATTGTGTTTATGAACCTGAAAAAGCGCAGCAAAAAATAAATGCGGTAAGCCACATCCCCTAAGGCGCGGGCGTATCAGCATCTTGGGCAACGCAATAAACCCCATAAAGGGGTCGGGCAACCCTCCTTGCCCGACCCCTTTTTATCTAATACTGCCCCTAAGGCACAATCGCAAAGTTAGCCATCATGCCGTTGTCTTCGTGGAAGAGGATGTGGCAGTGGAACACGGACTTGCCGACAAAATCGGGGAAGGCCATGCGGATGAGGACTTTTTCGCCGGGTTTCACGTTGACGACATCTTGCGTACCGTAGGATTTGACCGGCACACCGTCGATTTCGGTGACGACGAAGCTGTTGACGTGGATGTGGAACGGGTGGTCTTCGGCGACACCGCCATTTTTTACCGACAGGTGGGAGTCGTTGTAAATCAGCCATTCTTCGGTGGAGCCGAGCTTGATTTGCGCACCGTTGCGCAAGGCCTCGAAGGTTTTGCCGTTGATCTCAAAATACGGGGTGTTGGTGGTCAGGTCAAAGCCTTCGCTAAAGCGCAGGTAACGGCTTTTCGCCACGGGCCCGGTCAGGTAGGCGGGCGGTGCGCCCAGTTGCACGGGCACGGTGCGGGGGGTGTCGGCTTTGCCGGCCACGACCAGGGTCGCCAGTTGCGTAGGTGCCCAGTCGCCGAACGGGCCGGAGTTATAGCCCAAGGTCTTAAAGGCGTAACTGCCCGCTTTGCCGCCGGTGACGGTGAACTCAAAGCGCTTGCCGGGCGGCATCAGCAGGGTGTCGGTGGTGTAGCTCTCCCAGAGCATCGCGCCATCTTCGGCGACCACGGTGAAGGTATGCCCCTGTAATCTGAGCTTGTAATACGGCTCGTTGCCGATGTTGGCGACTTGCCAGAGCTGGGTTTCACCGGGGCGGATGGCGATGGTCGGCAAAAGCTGGCCGTTGATGGTGTGGGTTTCATCAGGGGGGTTGATGTTGGTTGACAAGGCCCCGTTGGCGATCATGATGTTTTTTAGGGCCATCAGGCGTTTGCGCACACCTTGCAGGGCAGGGATTTGCGCCGCGCCGCCCTCGACCACCAGCAAGCCGGCCAGGCCTGCGTAAATTTGGCTGTCCACCACGCCATGCACATGCGGATGGTACCAGTACAGGCCGCCGGGATGGTCGGCGGGGATTTGGAAGTCGTAATCGTAATGGCCGCCGAAAGGGATTTCCAGATAAATGTCATCGGCCTTGGGCAACGGCGAGACGTGCATGCCGTGGAAATGGGTGTTGAGGGTGTTGGCGGGCGGTGCGGTCATGGCGCTGGCATGGCTGTGGGTGGCGCCGGGGTGGGCTTTGGGCGCGGGCGCAGCCGACATATCGAGGTTGTTGCGCACTGTCAGCAGGATGTGGTCGCCCGGCTTGACCTGCAAGGTGGGGCCTGGGTACTGGCCGTTATAGGTCATGGTGCCGGTGATAAGCTCCCCAGCCACGGTGGTGGCTTTGGTGGTGGCGCGTAAGGTGGTCTGGAGCGTGCCACCGCTGCTGGCTAATACGGGCGGCTCTTTCAGGATGTTGGCGGTGCGGGTCGGCAAGCTGTCCGCCCACAGGGTTTTGGGCAGTAGCCCAAACGCGGCGGCGGTGCTGCCCAGCGCCCCGAACATGCCCAGCACCAGGGCGCGGCGCCGGCCCAGGTCAATGGTTTCGGTGGTGGTGTCGGTGGCGGCGGCCAGGTCTCGGCGCTCTTGTTGATGGTCCATAATGCATCCTCTCTAATAGTTGTCGCGGCTTGATGGCGGCCCGCTGTTATGGTGAAGAAACGGTGTTTTTACCGGGGTTGTAGGGTAGCAAATTGGCGGCAAAAAGGCCAGAAGCTTCGGGGGGATAAGGGTTTAGCAAGGGTTGGGTGTGGGGGGCTTTTGCCTCGCACTTTACGGAATGCGCCTTATCGCCCTGAACCTGTTTGGAAAACAACGCGCCAGTGTTAAAATCCAACCACCGCCCCCATCCAACAGCCCCTCCCCATGAAACGCTTAAGTCTCTGTTGCCTGCTCTTAGCCAGCACCGCCCACGCCCAAAACGCCCCCAAGCTGGTCGATATGACCGTGACAGGGCTGCTGGCTTATGATGATTACGCGTGGCGGGAAGGGTCGGTGTTCTCTGTGGACAGCGACGGGCGGATGCCCTCCGATTACGATAAGCCGGACCCGCGCATCATCCCCCAACACGGCCCCGCCATCAGCTTCGCCACCTATACCAACGTGGCCGACCAGGTGTTCGCCACCTGCCAAGGCGATGACATTTGCACCGTGTCCGGCATCGTTTCGGTTGACGCGCATGGCAGGCACCTGCTGACCAAAGTGCACAGCGTGCGGCAGGTCAAGGCGGCCACTATCGGCGATGGTGAGGCCATTAAGCCCCAATGGGTGCGGATGACCGTCACGGGCGAGCTGAATGTCAGCGAAGAGGAGTCATCCATTTTTGCAGACACCGCCCCCAGCACTGATTTCTCCACCGATGTCGGCGCTTTTTGGGGGGTGTTCCAACGCTGCCACGCGGGCGACATTTGCCGGCTGTCTGGCTGGGTGGAATGGGGCGGCGTTCGCCCCGGCCAAGCACGGTTAGAAAAATTGCTCGACATCCGGCGCTTAAGCCCGGACATGGTCATTGCCGCTGTGACCCCGGCCATCCCGGAACCGGACACCGACCTGGATTACCGTTGGCAGGGCCATGTCTCTGCGGGCAAAATCAAGCGCGGGCAGGATGCCGGGGGCGAGGGGGCTTGGCTTGATGACGGCAAGCACCAGCATAGGCTCTGCCATTTTTTGCTCATGGCCGAACCGGACATCGCCCAACTGGAAAAATGGGCGGCGGCCGGGGACACCGTGACCGTCCAAGGCACACTGAACACCCGAAAAGATGGCAGCACAGACTTTGACAACCGCGTGCCGGTGCGGATTTTTAAGTGAGCGGGGTCTACAGAATGCTTGCCGCGTTGTCTGGGAGCGAGAAAAAAGAAAAGAAAAGGGCCGTAGGTTGGGGTGAGGTACGAACCCCAACAAACAGGGTAGGGTGGTCGTGGTGTTGACATGTTGGGGTTCGCAAGCCCGCCCCAACGGGCTAAGGATAAGCCATGCCGGATGGCCTTACTCCGTTTTACGGCAACTCAGTATGGATGTTAACTTTGATAATGCCTGATGTCTTGCAGTATAATCATTTTTAGTGCCCGATGGCTTATGTGGCAAATCGTTGTAATCTTTTCTAAAACTTATGAGGGTATAGGGGAAACATGAAAATAGCATTGTTTGGGAATTGTCAGATGAGCCCCATCCGAAAAATTTTGCTGGCGCTTGATCCGGCCATAGAGATCCGGCCGCTGCCGTCGATTTATCAACTGACCGATGTCCATATCAACCAGGTTGAAGACGCCATCAACGAGTCAGAATGGATAGTTTCACAATTTGCGCCCAAGCTTGCCAATTTCCCCCTGTTAAGGACAGACCTGTTGCGGGAAAAATATGGCGATAAGGTAATTATTTATCCGAACCTCTATTTTCATGGTTACGGCCCTGACATCGGCACGTTGCCTGCCCCCCTTTTTGAAAATTTTAAGGGGCCACTGCTCGACTACCATAGCGACAAGGTTTTATTGGGTTTTTATTATGGTTGGACGGTGGAAAAAACAGCGGGGCTTTTTCATGAAATAACACCAATCGACGATTTATATGGCAATGTTTTTGACGCGTCCTTGAATGAGCTTAAGCATAGAGAAACGTTTTGCGACGTGAAGATAACAGGCCTCATCGAGGAGAACGTTGCCAAGAAACGGCTGTTTTATGTGATGAACCATCCTTCATCGTTTTTGTTGTCTTCTGTGGCGAGACAGATACTGGCCCTTATGGGCAGGGATGGGCCAGACCAAATGGTGCCCGAGCATTATTTGCATGAAACCGAGTTAAGCGCGGCCATCCATCCGACCAACCGCTTTATAAGGCGGCAACATAAGATTGAATTTTTGGAAGAAGGCTTTTTTAAAGGCAGGGAAATGGAGCCTGTCAAAGGTAAGATGGTGCAGGCGCCCACAGATGTGGTGAAGCTTTATACCCCGGAAGCAATGGTGGAAAAGTTTTTCAGTTTTTATGGTTGCCACAGGGAGCAAATCTTAGGCCATGCCCGGACAAAATCCATTGTCGAACGCTCAAAAGGCATCCTGGCCGCCAACGGGGATATTTGACCCCTTTAGGGCCGTTGGGGTGAGGTACGAACCCCAACAAACAGGGTGGCGTGGTAGTGGTGTTAAAATGTTGGGGTTCGCAAGCCCGCCCCAACGCGCTAACTGAGTTGTATTTTCGACAGGCTTAGCTTGTCAATGGCCTTCATCATGTCCGCCGTTCTTTGCCGCCCTGTTTTCACATAAAGTTCGACAGTAGTCACCCCATTCGGCTTGGCGGTGAATAGACTGTCCCTTTTTAAAGAACAATGGCCGTTACAAGGCTTAGGCAGTTTTGTGTAGCTTTCAAAATCAGTGGTTATTGCCAACGTCTTACCCGCTTCATCGGTATAAACGGTAATCTCTTTTATCGCGTCCCAACTGAGAAAAACGAACTGGTCTTTTTGGTTATAGATAGGGTAGTAAATGCCTTGCCCGTTAGCGGCGAACACCAACGCCCCGGTTTTTAAGATGTTGGAAACTATAAAGTAAGAAAAGGCTATCGCACCGCCAAGATGAGCCAAAACCACCGGGCTTTGGCTTACATGTTGCACCACTACAACCAATGTTATGCCGATAGCCATAACAGAGAATAATACAGGGAAATAAAGCCATGCTAAACGGCTGTATTTTACAATCAACGGGGGTGGGTCTGAATCAAACCCAACTTCAGATAAACTGAGCGTTTCATACGTTTTTGCCATAGTAACAAACCTGATGGTAAGGGGTTATGGGGGGCGTGGCTCTCTTGACCGCCACCAGCGCGGTAAGGCGCATTCCGTTGAGGGACTGTGATTTATTTTAAATTTGATAATAGATCGGAAGAG
>JAQTNZ010000012.1 GCA_028713595.1 Methylovulum sp.
GCTGCTGGATGACGGGTGGAAAGCAATATTGACGAATGTTAAAAACTTGATGATCGAGTGTTACCTTGAAAAGGTAATGAATATGATGGGGGTTAAGCCGTCAGGCGGGTTTAGTCCTTATCCTCTAAATCTCCCTATTGTTAACCGCTCATTTCATTACCGTCAATTGTTTCTTAGCCTAAGTCCTACTTTACGGTGTGGGTATGAATAGCTTATCAGTCCATTTAATCCCCTATTTTATCCCCTATTTGACTGGCCTGATAAGCGTGGCACTGTCGGCCATAGGCATGACCTTGGCATGGGGCATTTATAAGCACAAGCAGGCGAAACATATCCCCGCCCTAAGCGAAGAAAAATTCCGCATCATGTTTGAAACGTCACCTATGGGCATTGTCAAAAATGCCCTGGATGGCCGCTATCTCGAAGCCAATGACACCCTGCTCACTATGCTCGGTTATTCTTTGGCGGAACTTAACAAACTGACTTACCGGCAGTTAAGCCCCCAAGAGTATGAACCCGAAGAAAGCCGGCAACTTGAAAACCTACGCAAAACCCACCGTTACGGCCCGTTTGAAAAAGAATATATCCACAAAGACGGCCACCGTTTCGCCGTCCGCCTTAACGGTGTCCTGGTCAATGACAGTGATGGCGGGCAATACATTTGGTCGTTCATCGAAAACATCACCCAGAAAAAAGCCACCAAAGCCATCGATGAGCTGATCTGGCAGCAAACCAATTTTGACCTGCTCACCAGCCTGCCTAACCGCCACATGTTCCATGACCGCCTTAACCAAGAAATCAAAAAGACCCACCGCAATAACCGCCAATTGGCGTTGCTGTTCCTCAATCTGGACAGGTTTAAGCAGATCAATGACAGCCTAGGGCATGGCGTAGGCGATGAGGTGCTTAAAAAAGTGGCAAAACGGCTGAATCACTGCGCCCGCGAAGTTGACACTGTCGCCCGTCTTGGCGGCGACGAATTTGCAGTGATTCTGGGCAACCTCGAAGATTTTAACACCGCCGAGTCGATAGCCGAACGGATGCGGGACGATTTGTCAAAACCTTTTCGCATTGGCTCGGAAATCATCTATATCTCGGTGAGCATTGGCATCACCTGTTATCCAGAAAACGCCACTACCAGCGAAGAGTTGCTTAAATGCGCCGATCAGGCGGTCTATTATGCCAAAAACCAAGGCCGCAACCGTTACAGTTTTTTCAATCCGTCAATGCAAGAAGTGGCCCAGAAAAAAATGAAGCTGGTCAATGACTTGCACACTGCCATCGCCGAACAGCAGTTTTATGTGGTTTATCAGCCCATTGTCGATTTAAACACCGGCCTGATCGGCAAAGCCGAAGCCCTGATCCGCTGGCCCCATCCGACGCTCGGCCTGATTAGCCCTAGCGAATTCATTCCTATCGCCGAAGATACCGGCATGATTATCGACATCGGCACCTGGGTGTTCCGTCAGGCCGCACAACAGGCCAAGCTCTGGCGGGCGAGATACAATGCCGACTTCCAGATCAGCGTCAACAAATCGCCCGTACAATTGCAAAACCAAGACTACCATTATGAATCTTGGGCCAGCCAACTGAAAAAAATGGCGTTACCCGGGCAAAGCATCGTCGTGGAAATCACCGAAAGCATGTTGTTGGACAACAACAACCTGATCGACACTAAACTGCGCGAATTTCGGGAGGCGGGCATCCAGATATCGTTGGATGATTTCGGCACGGGTTACTCATCGTTATCGTATCTGAAAAAATTTAACATCGATTATTTAAAAATCGACCAATCCTTTGTCCGTAACTTAGATGCCCATTCTGACGATATGGCGCTTTGCGAGGCCATCATTGTCATGGCCCATAAGCTAGGCATAAAAGTCATTGCCGAAGGCATAGAAACCAGTGAACAACGTGACCTGCTGACCGCCGCCGATTGCGATTACGGGCAGGGCTATTTGTTTTCCAAACCTGTCCGGCCAGAAGAATTTGCCAAACTGTTCGCAAGAGATGACAACCCAGTAACCGCCATTTGACGCTTACGCCTGCACAGTGCTATCGTTTCGGCCTTAATGTCACTACCATTAAGTTAATGGAGTTGTGGTTTTAATTTCAACAAGATAGGATTAACCGTTCGCCCTGAGCCTGTCGAAGGGTGGGCGGTTAATCCGTTCATGGTTCGACAAGCTCACCACGAACGGCTTAACTTCTTACGACCTTAAGTCAATGGCATTCACTATGTTATTGAAATAAAAATAATATCTCTTAACTTAATGGCAGTGAACCTTAACGTCCAACAACCCTAAACACTCACCAATAGGATAAAAACAGACCATGATTAAGGCAGGTATTGTAGGCGGCACCGGTTATACGGGGGTCGAATTGTTACGGATTTTGGCACGGCATCCAGACGTTGCCATCACCGCCGTCACTTCACGCGCTGATGCCGGAGTGCGCGTGGACAGCGTCTATCCCAGCCTACGCAAATTAGTCGATGTCAGCTTCTCCCAACCGGACATTGACACCTTAGCGCACTGTGATGTGGTGTTTTTCGCCACCCCCAACGGCACGGCCATGCAAATGGCGGAAGCCTTATTGGCGCGTGGCGTTAAAGTCATCGACCTGTCCGCCGATTTCAGGCTGCAAGATGTCGAAGAATGGCAACAGTGGTATGGCATGACCCACGCCTGCCCCGATTTGATTAAACACGCCGTTTACGGCCTGCCCGAAGTCAATCGCGCCGCCATCCAACAAGCGCAGTTGATCGCTTGCCCAGGCTGCTACCCGACCGCCGTGCAACTGGGTTTTTTGCCCTTGCTTGAACAAGGGCTGATTGACAACGACCACCTCATCGCCGATGTCAAATCCGGTGTCAGCGGAGCCGGACGCAAAGCGGAATTGGCGACTTTAATGAGCGAAACCGGCGAAAGCTTTAAGGCCTACGCGGTCAGCGGCCATCGGCATTTGCCGGAAATCAGCCAAGGCTTAAGCCTTGCCGCCGGACAAGCCGTGCACCTGACCTTTGTCCCGCATCTGACCCCCATGATACGCGGCATCCACGCCACCTTATATGCACGGTTGCAGGTGGGTGCAGAAAACATCCAAGCCCTGTATGAACAACGCTACCAAAATGAAGCCTTTGTCGATGTCCTCCCCCAAGGCGCACATCCCGACACCCGCAACGTGCGTGGCAGCAACAACTGCCAAATCGCCCTGCACCAACCGCAAGGCGGCAACACCTTAGTGATTTTATCGGTCATCGACAACCTGGTCAAAGGCGCGTCAGGCCAAGCCGTGCAGAACATGAACCTGATGTTTGGCTTGGCAGAAACAACGGGGCTGGAGATTGTCGCCTTATACCCGTAAGCCCGTTTAATCACCGTAGAGACGTTGCACCGCAACGTCTTTGCCCTTGACCTGAAAGACCAAGATACACTCTAAACTGATGGTTTCGGTGGGCTGTCCTGACATCATTAGAGTGCACTTAAAGCTGACATAATCAGACTTTGTAATAATGCTGATTAGCTTAAGGCAGAAGGTTTATAGCCCGCAATGGGCAGTATCAACCGATGGGGCAGGCTACCAAAGTTCAGAAAATTGTGGTGGCGATAGAAGGATTCGGCTTGCTCGTCTTTGGCAGTGACCACAAGAGCGGCAACGGCAACCTCGGAACGCAAGGCACGGAGTGTGGCATCTGCCAAAAGGGTAGCGCCGAGACCACACCCGCGAAAGGTGGAATCAACGGCTAAACGACCCAGAAGGGCAACGGGGACAGACGGATAGCGGGGAAGCCCTTTGGTAAGTTGGGCGGGCAGTTCATTAAGCGGTGTGCAAGCGGCGGAAAGCGTGTAATAACCTGCTAACGCATTGCTGATATTGTCAACAGCGACATAGCAGGAAGCCGCACGGCGGCGGACATCTTGGCTTGCCTGTTCCCGCAAGTAACGGTCAAGGGCGGGGACTCCACAGCTAAAAGTGGAGCGGTCATGTTCACTGGCAAGCGGTTCTATACGAAACCTTGCTATCACTCGCTACCCAAAAGCTCGCGGTGACGCTCAAAAGCCTTGAGCATGGCAGGTGACGGGGCGGGCGGGTTAAGCAGAAGCTCATAAAAGCGAAGCTGGTCTTCCGCCGATAGGCGGATAAGGTTGGTTTCTTCTATGGTTCGGTTTGCGGCTTCCTGTGCCGCAGTCACCATAAAATCACTTACGCTACGCCCTTGGAGTTCAGCGGCACGACGGACAAGCGCAAGTGCATCAGGGGAAATCCGTGCTTCAACGCGGGCGGTACGATGGTTTTCTTGTGTCATTATGGCTAACCCCATTTCTTTTTTCAAATGTACGGCGATAAGTCGTACATGTCAATAGGAAATATACTGTGAATGGTCAAGTATTCGGTTTTTGGAGCGCGGTCATCTTGACCGCAACTGGTGGGCAGAATGCCTCCGCGCACGCCCACTAAAAACTGAAAATTTGACCGATTGAAGTCTATGTCTAATCATGTCACTGCCATTAAGTTAAGCTATTTTTTATTTAATATCAATAATATAGGATTAGCCGTTCGCCTGTCCCCAGACCACCCTTGTGGTGGAGCTGGTCGAAGCCTGTCATGAGCTTGACGAATGGGGTGGGCGGTTAATCCGGTCATGGTTCGACAAGGCTCTCCTGAGGTATCGAAGGACTCACCACGAACGGATTAACTTACTACGACCTTAACTCAATAGCGTTTTCTATGTTATTGAATAAAAATAGTATTCCTTAACTTAATGGCAGTGACGTGCCATGTGCCCACGGGGCATGAATGGGGAATGCCGTCAGGACGCGCCGCGTCCTTTCACACACGGCGGCGCGATCGAAGGATATTATCCCTTGATGGTTTGTTCCAGCCTATTATCAATAGCTTGATGGTTATTTTTTGATAATGGCCTTATCGTCAATAATCAGTTCGGAAATGCCGCCTAGGGAGGCTTTTAGGGTGCAGCTGGCGGTTTTAAAGCCGCCGTTCTTGCTGTTTTCACCCACCCATTTCAAGGTGATGTAGCTGTCTTTGTCGCTTTGGGTTTCTGATGGGAAAAACACCTGTTCGCCGGTGGCTTTTTTAATCGCCGCCGGACATTTGTCGTTCGCCATAGTTTGGATGGCAACGTAGTTGCGGATCATCGAGGCCGCTTCCATCTCTTCTTTGGATTGTTGCTTATTGGTGCCGACCATAATAAAACCGGCGGCAAATACGGCAACGACCGCCAGGATGATTTTAAGTGTTTCAGACATGTTTGGTTCCCCTCATGGTTTTTCTAGTTATAGCAGTGGTGCCGGTTGGTTTGCCGGCGTGGTAAGGCTATCTGTGGGACAGCCTAAAAGTTAAAACTCAATGCCTTGTTCGGCCTTGATGCCTTGTTCGTAAGCGTGTTTAATCATACCCATTTCGGTCACGGTATGGGCGAGGGCGATCACTTCGGGGGCGGCATTGCGTCCGGTCATAATGAGGTGCATCCACGGGGCTTTGTGCTCGCGGACAAAATCGGCGATTTCCTGCCCGGAAATCCAGTTATAGCCACAGCAATAATTGATTTCATCTAACACGACCAAGTCAAATTCTTGCGATAAGATTTTTTGCTGGCTAAACGCCCATATCTCGCGGCTGGTTTTGATGTCTTGCTCGGGGTTTTTGGTGTCCCAAGTAAAGCCGTCGCCTAAGGCATGCCATTCGATGTTGTCAAAACGGGTGGCGGCCTTTTGTTCGCCGGTTTGCCATTGGCCTTTGATGTATTGGATGACGCAGATTTTCATGCCCCAACCGGCGGCACGGAAAACCATGCCTAAGGCACTGGAAGATTTGCCTTTGCCATCGCCGGTGTTGACCAACACCACCCCTTGCCGCCTGTCTCTGGATTTCATAATCGCTTCCTAAGCTATAATTACTGCCATTCTAACGCATTGGGCGCTTTCAATCATGGTAAAGTTGTCATATCCTGTACGGATTTAGATTTTATCAACCGCAAAGGCTTAGGAAGCTTTCCTGAGCTGTTATGTTAATCCCTTACTTTTTATATTGCAATTGACCATGACTGATGCAGCTTTGTTATTTTCCGATGCCAAACAAGTAATTCCAGGTGGTGTTAACTCGCCCGTGCGCTCGTTTGGTGGTGTGGGCGGAACACCGGTGTTTATTGACCATGCCCGTGGCGCGTATGTTTATGACAGCGATGGCAAGGGTTATATTGATTATGTCGGTTCGTGGGGGCCGATGGTGTTGGGTCATGCCCACCCTGAGGTGATAGCAGCGGTCAAGGCTACGGCTGAAAAAGGGTTGAGCTTTGGCGCACCCACGGAACTTGAAACCTTAATGGCGCAACGGGTTTGCCAATTGCTGCCGTCTATGGATTTGGTGCGGATGGTCAGTTCCGGCACCGAAGCGACCATGAGCGCGATACGCTTGGCGCGGGGTTATACGGGACGCGATAAGATCGTCAAATTTGCCGGTTGTTATCACGGCCACTGTGATTCCTTGCTGGTCAAGGCCGGTTCGGGCGCATTGACATTTGGCGTGCCCAGCTCACCCGGCGTACCGGCTTCGGTGGCGGCCCATACCCTGACTTTGCCGTATAACGACAGCGCGGCGGTGGAGCAACTGTTTGCCGAATGCGGCGGCCAAATCGCCTGCATTATCGTCGAACCCGTTGCCGGTAACATGAATTGTATTCCGCCCGTGCCTGGTTTTTTGGAAACCTTACGGCAAGTCTGTGACGATTACCAAAGCGTGTTGATTTTTGACGAGGTGATGACCGGCTTTCGGGTCGGCTTGCAAGGGGCGCAAGGGCTGTATGGTGTCACCCCCGATTTGACCACCTTAGGTAAGGTTATCGGTGGCGGGATGCCAGTCGGGGCGTTTGGTGGCCGCAGGGAGATTATGGAAAGGCTCGCCCCCTTAGGGCCGGTGTATCAGGTAGGGACGTTGTCAGGCAATCCGGTGGCGATGGCGGCGGGTTTGAAAACCCTGGAACTGATTAGCCAACCGGATTTTTACGAGACCTTAAGCGCCAAAACCGAACGCCTGATGGCGGGTTTGACGGCGGCGGCGAAACAAGCCGGTATCGCCCTGACAACCAATAGTGTCGGCGGCATGTTTGGCCTGTTTTTTAGCGAAGCCGAGCAAATCACCTGTTTTGCCGAAGTTATGCACTGCAATCAGGAACGCTTTAAACGCTTTTTCCATGCCATGCTGGCGCAAGGCGTTTATCTCGCCCCTTCCGCATTTGAAGCGGGGTTTGTTTCCATCGCCCACAGTGATGCGGACTTGGACAGCACGGTGGCGAAGGCCGCCGAAGCCTTTAAGCAACTGTAAGCCAAGCGATCAGGAAAGCGGCCACCATGACCCCTACGTTCCAATTACATCCCCAGCTACAACAAGATTGTGTTGTGGTCGGCCATTTTGAGCTGTGCCAGCTCTTGCTGATGAATGACAGCCAGTATCCCTGGTTTATCCTCGTGCCGCAAGTGCAGGGGCTGCGCGAGTTGTATGAACTCAGCAAAGGGCAACAGCAATTGTTCATGGAGGAGTCGGCTTATCTGGCCGAGCAATTGGCGGTGCTGTATCAGGCCGATAAAATGAATATCGCCGCTATTGGCAACCTAGTCCCGCAACTGCATATCCACCATATTGTCCGCTACCAAACCGATAAGGCTTGGCCCGCGCCGGTATGGGGGAAATTTGCCGCCATCCCATACGGGCCAGCGCAACTGGCCGGACAGCTTTTGCAAGTGCGTAACTCTTTGGCAAAATTGCACTAAGTTTTGGTAAGTTGTTGCCGTTACGCGGATAAGAACCAGCGGTTTAGCCCATCCCCGTATCATTTTTTTCGCTGCCGGAACATTTAAAAGTCGTATTTTCGGCTATGTTGTGGTAATTTTTCACACTGGGCAACGGGTTAATTTCAGGCCTGACCAGTTGCCACTTTTCCTTTCGGGTCAGTTTCTTAATCTTATTTTCACGTTGGCTGGCAGAACTGCGGTTATGGTTGTTTTCAACATACAGCAGTTGCTTAGGTTGCCGCCCACGAAAATATTTCGCACCTTGTTGGCTGGCGTGTTGCGCAAAGCGTCTGGGCACATCTGTTGTGATGCCTGTATAAAGCGAACCATCACTGCATAAAATAATATAAACAGACCAATTCATACTAATGGATGGGTAGGGGGAATAATGCCGGAATTATTGACAGACAAGCCTATATTGGGCTGGCGGGAATGGGTTGCGTTGCCTGAGCTGAATATCATGCAAATCAAGGCCAAAATTGACACAGGGGCGCGTTCATCGGCCTTACATGCGTTTACCATCGAGCCGTATCATAAAGGCGGTGAAGCCTGGGTGATGTTTGCCCTGCATCCTCTGCAAAAAAACCTCCACAAAGTGGTGGAATGCCATGCACCTGTGAAAGACCGGCGCATGGTTTCTGATTCTGGCGGGCATAAGCAACGCCGTTATGTGATAGACACCCAGTTGGTGATAGGGCAGTCCATTATCACCGCCGAAATGACCTTGACCAACCGTGACAGCATGTTGTTTCGGATGCTGATCGGGCGCACGGCGATGGCGCACCGTTTTTTGGTCGCACCGGAAGCGTCTTATTTACAGGGTAAGCCGCATTTGCCCTAGGGTGAAGCGCGTTGCCGTTATTTTCTTGGTTTAAGACGTTGCGGTGCAACGTCTTTACGGTTTTGGGTTATTAACGGCTTAAAAAAACCGTTGGTTCAGCAAAAAGTGTACGCCGATGCTGCCAAAGAATCCGAGCAAGATAATCGGCATCCATTTTAAATGCGTGCTAAACGTATACAAGCCCTTGGCTTGCCCCATCAGGCCCACGCCGGCTGCGGAGCCAATCGCCAGCAAGCTGCCGCCAACCCCGGCGGTTAAAGTCACTAACAGCCATTGGCCTTGGGAAATGTCCGGGTGCATGGTCAACACCGCATACATAATCGTGCCGTTGTCGATGAAGGCGGAGAAAATACCGACTAGGATATTCGCCACGGTCGGGTCGATTTGGGCGTACAAGAAATTCGAGGCCAGACCTAGGTAGCCCAGAAAGCTTAAGCCCGCGACGCTCATCATGACCCCGTAGAAAAATAACAGGGTGTCCCATTCCAAATGGGCAACTTTTTCAAACACGTCGAAATCCTGTTTTTTATTCAGCAAATCCGGTGGTATGTCTATGTCATCGGCATTGACCAATACCGCTTGCCCAGGGGTTTTTTGCAGATAGTAACTGAAAAATTTCAGGTAAGTCAGCCCCATCAACATGCCTGCCGCAGGTGGCAAATGCAGGAAGTTCTCAAAGCAAACGGCGGTGATGATGGTCAGCGAAAACAACACGATCATCGTGAAGGCACCGCGTTTCATCATGGGTTCTTCAATGGCGGCGGCAGGCTGTTCTTTAGGTACCCAAAAGTGCATTAATGCCGCCGGTAAGGCAAAATTGACCATCGCTGGAATCAGCAAGGAATAAAAACTGCCAAACGGCACCACGCCTTTTTGCCAAACCAGCAAGGTGGTGATGTCGCCAAACGGGCTGAACGACCCGCCCGCGTTGGTGGCGACAACGATATTGACGCAAGCGATACCGACAAAGCGTTTATTGCCTTTGCCCATCGCCAACACCACCGCGCCCATCAGCAAGGCGGTGGTCAAGTTGTTGCAGACGGAGGACAAGAAAAACGCCATCCAGCCGGTGATCCAAAATAATTTCCGGTAGCTGAAGCTTTTACTTAACAGCCAGATCCGTAGGTTTTCAAAAATGCCCCGGTCTTCCATGGCATTAAGATAGGCCATTGATACCATGATAAACAAAAACAGCTCGGCAAAACCCTCCAGCGCGGTGCGGAAGGCGTGTCCGGCCAATTCGTCCATACCATTGGACACATACACCATCGAAATGAAAGCCCATATCAAGCTGGCTGCCAAAACCATCGGCTTTGATTTGCGCAATTCAGTGACTTCTTCCAGCATCGCCAAGACGTAAGCGAGGGAAAAAATAGCCAAGGCCAGATAACCGACCCAATGGTGGGTAAGGTTTAGCTGGGTTGCGGCGGACGCGTTTTCAGCGGCGTAAACTAACGACGGGAAGCCTAGAATAACGAAGCAAGATAAAAATGTTGGAATGAAACGTCTGACCATGCGAGTTTGAAAAATAAGCGGATGAATGAAGGACACTTTACTGGAATAATCCCGTCGCTACCAGCTAAAAAGCAGGAAAATCATCTTCTCCAAGGCTTTTTGGCCGGGCGGGATGGTTAGCGATACGGGTAAAGGAGAGCTTGCCCAACGCTAGGCATAGCTGTGGTGGCCCTAGCGTTGACGGGTAAAAAAATTAGGAAAAAAGTGGATGGCTATTTTACAAAACAGCTTTTTTCCGCATAAGCTTCGGCTTCTTTAAGTTGGGCGCGTAAGTCTTTGGATTGTTTGGGGTCACGGAAGACACCGCCGCTTTCACCCGGTGTGCTTTTTAGGTAGCTGAAAGTTTTTGCCGCTTCATAGTCGCTAAAGCTCAGTTTCTCGGCAATTTTGTCGATTTTGCAACCGCAGGCATATTGGTTGATATAGCTTAAGCCGCCATGTTGCGCCACGCAATTTAAGACATATTCGACGCGGTCACGGGTGGGAAAGTCGTTGACCAGAGGGGCTGCGGCAACGGGCACCGTTTCGGTGGCCGGTTGTTCGGGGATGGTCGAACAACCGACTGTTGCCGCGATAAAGGCAAAGGTTACAATAGTTAATAAAGGTGATGCTCGCATGGATAATGCCCTGAAAAATAAAAAGCCCCGCACAGAGGGGATATGAAAAGTGAAGCCTTAAGCCTAATCAGGCGGTCTGGTTATTTTACCCGAAATTAGAGGGTTTCTTATGCTATCTGGGAAAAAACTTGTTTAACTATAAATTGGCAGCCGTTGTTGTTGACGGCACTTTATGAGGATATACCTTGTTTTTATGAAAAATAAAGAAAAAGTGACGGGCGTGATTTTGGCGGGCGGGCTGGCCAGACGTATGGGACATCAGGATAAGGGCTTGATAAGCTTTAAGGGGCAACCTTTGGTCAGCCATGCTATCAGCGCCATGTGGCCTGTGGTCGATGAGCTGTTGATTAATGCCAACCGCAATCTTGAAATTTACCGGCAATTTGGCTTGCCTGTCATCAGCGACCAGAGCGACAGTTTCGATGGCCCTTTGGCGGGTATCCTGACGGCAATGCTGTACAGCCAAACTGGGGTGTTGTTGGTCATGCCCTGTGATTCGCCGCTGATGCGGGTGGAGCTTTTGCAAGGGTTGGTGGATAGCCGCTATGAACACAACGCCGAAGTGGCGGTTGCCGTGGAGGGAGGGCGTTGGCATCCGGTGTTTTTGGCGCTCAAGACCACGCTAAGAGAGGATTTGCAGGCCTATCTGGCGAGCGGTCAGCGTAAGGTTGAAGCGTGGCTGGCGCGACACTCTACCGTCACCGTTGATTTTAGCCTCCAAGCTGAGGTGTTTGTGAACGTCAATACGTTGGAGGAATTGTCGCGTTTGGAAGGGCAGGGCTGATAGCCCTAAATCTGGCGACTTTCACCACGAAGGCTGCACAGATGTTGTCCTTCGTGGTGAATTGCTTGTGGCGGGAGGGAGCGGTTGGTTATTCTAGGGCCGCCGCTATCGCGCCGCCCATTTCCACTGTACCCGCTTTGCTGTTGGGATTTAAATCCGGCGTGACATAGATACCCTCATTAACCACTTTTTCCACGGCCTTAACGATCCGTTCGGCGGCTTCGACTTCACCAATATGGCTTAACATCATAGCCCCGGCCATAATCACCGCCGTAGGGTTGGCGATGTTTTTGCCGGCAATGTCCGGTGCGCTGCCGTGTACGGCTTCAAATAAGGCGGCATCGGCACCGATGTTGGCTCCTGGGATCAATCCCAAACCACCCACCAGGCCTGCCGTCAAATCAGACAAGATGTCGCCAAACATATTGGTGGTGACAATGACATCAAATTGTTTAGGGTTCATCACCAAGTGCATACAGGCGGCATCAATGATTTTTTCATCGAACTGGATGTCAGGGTAACGGGGGGCGATTTCACGGGCGACATCCAAAAACAGGCCTTGGCTGAATTTGAGGATATTGGCTTTATGGCAGACGGTGACTTTTTGGCGGTGGTTGTCGCGGGCATATTGGAAAGCATATTCGACAATACGCTCGGATGCGGCGCGGGTGACGATGGCAAGGCTTTCGGCAATGTCTTTTTTGGGGCTTAGATAATGCTCCAAACCGACATACAGCCCTTCGGTGTTTTCGCGCACAATGACAATATCGACATCGTCATAACGGGTTTTGATGCCCGCCCAGCTTTTGGCCGGACGCACATTGGCGTATAAATCGTATTTTTGGCGCAGGGCGACGTTAATGCTCCTAAAACCTGAGCCGACTACGGTGGTCAGCGGGCCTTTGAAAGCCACGCGGGTTTTGTCGAATGAGGCCATCGTTTCTTCCGGTAAGGGTGTGCCGAATTTTTCAAATGCAGACATGCCCGCGTAAGCTTCTTCCCATTCGATCTTAACGCCGGTGGCGTTTATCACTTTTACCGCTTCATCCATAATGGATGGGCCAATGCCGTCACCTTTAATCAATGTAATTGTATGCATTTTTTTCTCCGTGGGTTTAAAAATGGTTTTGCGCCTTTGGGGTGCGCACCTGCAAGACACAAAAGGTTAAGGCGGCATATTGTACTTTAACCGATATTGTCAATTATAAGGCGATTATCTAAGAGGTTAAATAGGGTGCTTGGCAAAATGAATGTTAAAAATGCTTAAGGCAAGCAATTTTTGCACCTAATAGTGTTTATTGGTTTGCAAGCCATGATGGGCGATGGGTAACGCCATCGGCATTGCCCGGTTTTATGTTGTAAAGATAGGGAGGGGAAAGTTAAGGGCAGTTGGGTTTGCTGTTGATAAATAGCCAGATTTTGCCGATCACTATCAGGTGGCGGCCCGATTGTACTTATTTTCCATGAATTAATGCCATTCGCTTGATATTTTCACAAACTATCAGGTGACCTTATGGTCATTAGCTCTAAGCGGTAGCGGTTGTTTTCGGGGTGTCCGTTGCCGCTTCCGTGGCAATGGCGGACAATGAAAGCCTGTATATGGCTAATTTGCAAGAGCGCCTGCAAATCGTCCCAACCCATCTTTCCTGCGCACAAACAGCCCAAGATGGTGCAACGATGAAAACCTGTGACCGATTGCAATGGCTACAGGTCTCAGGATGATGGCGTAAGCTTGCACCTACCCATCCAGTTCGTTCGCATTGTGTTAAAATTTGCCGATGTACTCTAAACGGTCAAGTTTTCGGTTTTTTTCTCATTTTTATGGGGCGCGTTATCGCTATTAACTGATGTTACGCAGTCATTTTTGCCGATATTGAAAAATGTAATAATGAATCGCTATCGCGATGATTCTTTTAATCGGGTTCTCGCACCCGAAAGCGAGGTACACTGCAAAACCCATCCTTGGGTTTTGCCCTTCGGGTTGTCACCAAATCCGCTCCTGGCGGATTTGTCTTTTGCTCCGCCAAAAGAAAGTACCCAAAGACAAATCCGCCGGGAGCGGATTTGGATGCGAAGCACACGCAGTGCGAGTGCCAGGAAGGCACGAGTCAGAAGGCGGCCCGGTTGCCGCTTCATCCTGCGCTCCTCGATTTTGTCGGGGGTCGGCAGAAGGGGCTTCCTGCCCTTTATGCCCTTTGGGTACTCTGCCGATGTGCGGCATCCCTGCCGCACCCCTTCGGGCTAATCCCGACAAAACCTGCGGTGCTCGGCGCGACAAACGGGGGACAAGCACGTTACTGCGTAACGTCAGCTATTAAGTTAAGTATTTGTGATTGTAATATCAACAAGATAGGATTAGCCGTCCGCCTGTCCCCAGACCACCCTTGTGGTGGAGCCTGTCGAAGGGTGGACGGTTAATCCGGTCATGGTTCGACAAGCTCACCACGAACGGATTAACTTACCACGACCTTAAATCAATAGCGTTTTCTATGTTATTAAAATAACAATTATATTCCATTAATTTAATGGCAGTGCCGCGTTCCCTACCACTAAAAACTGAAAACTTGACCATTTGAAGCCTATATTTAAGCCATCCGGCGGGTTATGAGGTCGTCCGGCCTCCCTTGACACTAATAACATGAGCAGCAACGCACACACTACAGCACTTCAAGTCCTAAAAACCGTGTTTGGTTATGATGGTTTCCGAGGCCACCAACAGGCGGTGATTGAGCAGGTGTTGGCGGGGCAGGATGCTCTGGTGCTGATGCCGACGGGTGGCGGCAAGTCGTTGTGTTACCAGATTCCGGCGTTGCTGATGCCCGGTGTGGGCATTGTCGTGTCACCGTTGATCGCGCTGATGCAGGATCAGGTCAGTGCTTTGTTGCAATTGGGCGTAAAGGCGGCGTTCCTTAATTCCACTTTGGCGTTGCCGGATGTCCGGCGTATTGAGCAGCAATTGCTCAATGGTGAGCTGGATTTGCTCTATGTCGCACCGGAGCGGCTGGCTTCCGAGTATACCCGCGCCTTGTTCGCCAGAATCAAAATCGCTTTGTTCGCCATTGACGAGGCGCATTGTGTGTCGCAATGGGGGCATGATTTTCGTGCCGATTATCTGCAACTGTCGATGTTGCACGAGCGTTTCCCGAACATTCCCCGTATCGCCTTAACGGCGACCGCCGATGAGCGCACCCGCGAAGAAATTACCGTGCGCTTGGGGTTGGCTAAGGCGCGGCTGTTCCAAAGCGGCTTTGACCGCCCGAATATTTGTTACCGTATCGTCCAAAAACAAAACGCCAGACAACAATTGCTCACGTTTATCCGTGCCGAGCATAACGGCGATGCCGGTATCGTGTATTGTTTGTCACGGAAAAAAGTCGAAGACACCGCCGCTTGGCTGGTCAGCAAAGGCGTTAAGGCGTTGCCTTACCACGCCGGTTTAAGCGCCGATGTGCGTTACCAGAACCAGCACCGCTTTTTGATGCAGGAAGGCTTGGTGATTGTGGCGACCATCGCCTTTGGCATGGGCATAGACAAACCCAACGTGCGCTTTGTCGCGCATTTGGATTTGCCCAAAAGTGTCGAGGCCTATTATCAGGAGACGGGCAGGGCGGGGCGTGACGGACTGGCGGCCAATGCGTGGATGGCTTATGGCTTGCAGGACGTGATTACCTTACGGAAAATGCTTTCCGAGTCGCAGACCGATGAGGCGCATAAGCGGGTCGAATACCATAAGCTTGATGCCATGCTGGCGTTGTGTGAGCAGGTGCATTGCCGGCGGCAAAGCCTGTTAAGTTATTTTGGCGACCAATTGGAGCGCCCTTGCGGCAATTGCGACACCTGCCTGGAGCCAGTGCAAACCTGGGATGGCACGTTGGCGGCGCAGCAGGCCTTATCGTGCATTTACC
>JAQTNZ010000013.1 GCA_028713595.1 Methylovulum sp.
TATGCGTTCGGCGGGCAAATCGTCCACGCCAACAGCATTATGCACGGCAAAACCTCGCTGGTTTACCACCATAACAGCGGCGTGTTCCAAGGCCTTAACAATCCGTTCACCGCCACGCGCTACCATTCTTTAGTGATCGCCTCGGCCAGCTTGCCGGATTGCCTGGAAGTGACCGCTTGGACACAAGATACAGCCGGCAATCGGGATGAAATTATGGGTGTGCGCCACAAAACCTTGGATATTGAAGGCGTGCAGTTCCATCCTGAGTCGATTTTGACCGAATACGGGCATGAATTGCTGAATAATTTTTTGCAGCGCTAAGTCCATCCCAACCACACTTGCCGGCCCAACCCGCTTGGGTCGGTTCCATAAGCGCCTTGTCGGCCTGTATATCGCTTCTTCTGAAGTCTTGTGCCATTCGATCAGAACCTTCCTGATGCACAACCTTAATCCTGAAGCACCCCTTATATGCCTGGCTATCATGTCAAGTTCGAAACGGTCACGGTTGGTGGTTTCGACTACCAGATCCGTTCATTATTAAACCTCCAACAATATTCCGACCCGCACAGCGAAGCCGAATCGGCGGGCATATCCTCCGCCAGTTGGTCGTTGTTCGGGCATTTATGGCCGTCAGCGCGGATTCTCGCCCAAGCCATGCACACCTTTGAGCTGACCGGAAAACGCATCCTTGAGATTGGTGCAGGCCTGGCCTTGGCGAGTTTGGTTGTCCATCGGCGGGCAGGGGATATGACAGTGAGTGATTGGCATCCTTTAAGCCAAAGCTTTTTAAAGGAAAACCTGCGTTTAAACAAGTTGGCGCCGATAAAATACCAAACCGGCAACTGGGCGGGACAGAACCCCACCCTAGGCCAGTTTGACCTTATCATCGGCAGCGATGTCCTGTATGAGCGTCAGCAACCGGGCCAGCTCGCCGCCTTTATCCACCGGCATTGTGCTCCCGCCGCTGAAATTATCATCGTTGACCCTGACCGGGGCAACCGCGTGGGTTTTTGTCGGGCAATGGCCGCTTTAGGTTACGGCTTCACCAGCAAAACCGCCGACCGCTTTATCGAAAACGGCGACCCCTACAAAGGCCGCTTGCTGACCTTTGCACAATGCTTGGCGTGAACGGTGATGGGTGAGTTTTTGGGCAATCTGCACTATACTGCTGGCATTTAAGCAGTAAAATTAGCTTGCCCATTGCGCACCTTAGAGAGATTCCGCCCCTTTATGATATATCCTGTCGATAATTTAGATGATGCTTACAATGCCTGTCATCCTGATAAGCCTTTAGAAAGCGGTGATCCTCGGTATCTGGATTTAAAAGATGTCCGTAACCAAAAAAGTGTCAATACGTTAGCTAAACGTATCATCCGCACCAGTCAAACAGAGGATTTTTGTAAGCAATTAGTAACAGGCCATACAGGGTGCGGTAAATCCACCGAGCTAAAACGCTTGCAAAAACATTTGGAAAATTCCAGCTATTTTGTGATCTTTTTGGATGTGGAAAGCACTTTAGACCTACACCAAATTACCTATCAGGATGTATTGCTGAACATTGCCCAAGGCGTTATTGAAGCCTTGGCAAAACAAGCTATCGACTTGGATAAGGGGCTTTTAAACGATTTGAATCTGTTGTTGGCGGAAAAAATAGTTAGCAAAGAATATGTAAAAGAAGCTAAAGCCAGTATTGGGATAGATGCCCAAGCAGGCATAGATATTTTGGGTATCGGCAAATTTATCACCAAAATCATGGGAGAAGTGCGCAGTGGTAGTAGCCACCGCGAGCAAATCCGCGAAAGAATCAAAGGCGTTCAGCAAGAATTTATCGCTAAATTAAACGATTTATTAATTGCCGCGCGTTCAAAATTGAAAATTAAAGGTCATGCCGATTTGGTCATTATTGTCGATGGCTTAGAAAAAATCAGGGAAAGTGCAACCTATAATGATTTATTTATAGAACACGCCGAGCAACTGAATGAAATAGGCGCACATGTTTTATACACGATTCCGATTGCCTTGGCTTTTAATGCCAATTTAGGCGATTTTTTTCCTAATGACGTGTTTTTCATGCCTATGGTCAAATACCAGACGGCAGAAGGTAAGCAGTATTTGGCCGACTTAATCAACAAGCGTATGCAAACAGCGTTGCTGTTTACTAGTCCGGCTTTGTTGGAGCGTTTAATTGCCATGAGCGGCGGTTCCATACGCGATTTATTGCGTTTAATCCGAATTGCCTCAGAAACCGAAGAAAATCAGATTAAAGACGTTGATATTGATCGCGCCATCAGTCATTTGGTTAAAGAATTTGACCGCTTAGTCAAAGAAGAAGATGTGGCTTTGTTAAAAGAGATCGCTATCGCCCAACGGGTCATCAAAGATAAAGAGAAGCGTTACGAGCGTTTATTGGGTTTGCGTTTAGTAAACGAGTACGAAAACGGCAAAGCATGGGCTGATTTACATCCTGCTTTAAGGAAAATCAGTTGGTTACAGGCTAAATTAACTGCACCCGAATAGCCGTGGCAGACGCATTGGGCGACCTTTTCAGCCAACATCCAGAACTAAAGCATCTGCGCCGCGCCCTGCAATTATGTAAGGGCTTTGGCCTGTATTTTGTCAGTTGCAATACCGTACCGTTGCGTCATGAATTGGTCGCCGCCTTAAAGGCTAATCTCGCCACGCCGATTGTCGAGTTGCCGTTAAACCCTGAAAACGATATTTTTATTGATGCGCAAATGATGGCCTTGCTGGCCGATGCCAGCGCGGATGCGATAGTGTTTATTTACGATTTGGAAAAGCTCTATCATTTAAAAGACCGCCATGTCATTCAGGAATTAAATTGGCGGCGGGAGTTTTATGGGCGCGGCAATCATCCTGTCGTCTTTTGGCTACCGGACTTTTTATTGACCGAAATCTTTAACGAAGCCCCTGACTTTGCCGATTGGCGTAGCGGGCTTTATGAATTTGTCTTATCACAACCTGAACAACTCAGCTTGATGCACAGCACTTGGGAAAGTGCTGGTGAAAATTTTGTCGGGCAATTGTCGTTAAGTGAAAAACAACGTTGGATTGTTAATTTAGAAAATTTATTGGCGGAATTGGCGGGGCAGGAAGCTTCGAAGACAAAGGGAGATTTGTTAGGTCGCTTGGGGATGTTATATGATTCCTTAGGGAAATATGACCAAGCATTAACGAGTTATCGGCAATCGTTGCAAATTCAGCAAGATATTGGTGACAAACAAGGCGAAGGCACGACCCTTAACAACATCTCCCATATTCATAATGTTAAAGGCGACTACGGCACTGCCTTGCGCTACTTGGAACAATCGCTGAAAATCCAGCAGGACATCGGCGACAAACAAGGCGAAGGCACGACCCTCAACAACATTTCCCAAATCTACAGAGCTAAAGGCGACTACGGCACGGCCTTGCGCTATTTGGAACAATCGCTACAAATATGCCAAGATATCGGCGACAAACAAGGCGAAGGCGCAACCTTCAACAACATTTCCCAAATCTATGATGCCCAAGGCGACTACGGCACCGCCTTGCGCTACTTGGAACAATCGCTTCAAATCCAGCAAGACATTAGCGACAAACAAGGTGAAGGCGTGACACTCGGCAACATCTCCTCAATCTACCATGCCCAAGGCGATTACAGCACAGCCTTGCGCTACTTGGAGCAATCCCTGCAAATCAGGCAAAACATCGGTGACAAACAAGGCGAAGGCACGACCCTCAATAACATCTCCTCAATCTACCATGCCCAAGGCGATTACAGCACAGCCTTGCGCTACTTGGAGCGATCCCTGCAAATCGAGCAAGACATTGGCGACAAACAAGGCGAAGGCACGACCCTCAACAACATTTCCCAAATCTACAGAGCTAAAGGTGATTACGGCATCGCTTGGTGCTACTTGGAGAAATCCCTACAAATACAGCAAAATATCGGCGATGTAGCGGGCGAATGTGCAACTTTATTTAATATCGGGCATATCCATTGGCAAAATGGTGAGCAGCAACAAGCCTTATCAACATGGCTAAAAGTTTACCGCATCGCTAAACATATCGGCTTGGCAGAAGGATTACAAAATTTAGACGAACTAGCTAAGTACCTAGGCCATGAAGGCTTGGCTTGGTGGGAAACCTTAAACCCTGCCGATTTTAGCCAGTAGAATATAAGGCAGCATCGGCGGCCTTATATCAGGCTAACGTGTCTTTTTTGTATGGCTCAATCGGTTTTTGCGTTCCTTACAAAATATTCGCATAATCCTGTTCCAACTGCCTAAAATTCAGCGAAGTCATAAAACGGCTGAAGCTTAACCATGCCGCCAAGCCGTTCAAATCCCGAAATTGGGGCGGCAGGAAGCGGGGCGGGGTGACGGTGCCTTCATCGACCAGATCCACCAGCACTTTCATATCTTCAATCATGGTTTTGCCACAAAACAACAAGGGGATGCGGTCGGGTTTGCCTTTGTTGACCGCCAAACGCATAAAATTGTAGGTCAGGACGAAGCCTTTGATATAGGTTAGGTCTTTGGTGAAGGGCATTCCGTTGGAACTGCTGCCCCGGAATACGCGGCTGCTTAAGGTGTAGCTGTCTTCCTCATCCAAGCCTTTGGCACGGAAAAAGGCAAAAATGTCCATAAAGTCTGCGCCTTCTTCCACCAAGGTGATGGCGCGGACGCGGTTAATCAGGCGCATCAGGCGGTTGGGGGTGGAGCTAAAGGTTAAGATTTCCATCAACACCGCCAAGCCTTCTTGGGTGACGGTTGCCGAGGGGGGGCCTTTGCCAAGGAAGGTGCAATACGGCTGTTCCATACCGTTTAAGGTAGTCCCCAGATGCACCCAAATCTCATGCACTTCCAGCACCCGCAAATCCCGCATGTTGAACAGGGCATCGGCGCGTAACTTGACGTAGTCGGTGCCCGCAGCGGCATCGGAGACGATACCATCGCTGAGCATGGCGCGTAAGCCTTCGCCTGGCAGCACTTCTTCTATGCGCTGGTTAAGGATGTCAACCGCTTCTTTGGCGTTGATAGTTTTCGGGTCTTCGTTCAAAAAGTCCAGTTCTAACAGTTGTTGTAAGGTCGATTCCATCATGCTGCCCAAGTCGGCAATGGTCGGGTCGCCGACATGGAACACGTCTTGCGAAGAGCCGTACAGCTCTTGGGAGATATTGGAGAATGTCGACGTACCCCGCGCTTCCAACATGTACACCACATCCTGATATTCGCGGCAGATACGGCGCATGATGACGCTGAGCGGGTTCAACTGGCCCAGTTTGCGCACTAGGTCGCGTTCAATCTGATGGAATTCGTCTTTCTTTTCGCTGGGGTCAAAGCCTAAAGGGCGCTGGCGATAGTAATCGGCATCAATGGCGGGCATGGTTTTACAGCCGCTTTGCAAAAACGCTTGCTTGATGCCATCGTCCCATTTGATGGCATCCAGGATACGGATGGGCTGTTGGGCTTTGACGATCCGATCCGATAAGGCTTTGACCTCGATGAGGTAGGTGGACGGTTTTGCGACCTTTATGTTACTCATATTACTCATTAGCAGGGTCTCTAGGTGAACAGGCGTTGCGGGCATGGAGCGGCGGGGCGATGCTGGCACGTTCCGCCCCGCTGTGTGCATAGATAAAAAGCAATAGTAATGCCATGTTTTTTAAAGCAACGTGTTGATGGGTTTTGCCTATAGCATATCCGAGGCATAATCCGCCAAGCGTGAGCGTTCGCCGCGCCGTAAGGTGATGTGCGCACCGTAGGGCCAGTGTTTGAAACGATCCACGACGTAGGTCAGGCCTGAGGTGGTGGCGGTCAAATAAGGCGTGTCAATTTGTGACAGGTTGCCGATGCAGATAATCTTGGTGCCAGGCCCTGCACGGGTGATTAAGGTCTTCATCTGCTTGGAAGTCAGGTTTTGTGCTTCATCAATAATCAAAAAACGGTTCAGAAAGGTGCGTCCGCGCATGAAAGTCAGCGAGCGGATTTTGACGCGATTCATCAGGATGTTTTTGGTCGCGCCCTGTTCCCATTCATTTTGCCCGGAGCGGCTGCCCAACAATTCCAAGTTGTCCATTAACGCGCCCATCCACGGCGCCATTTTTTCTTCTTCAGTGCCCGGCAAAAAGCCGATGTCTTCACCGATGGGCATGGTTTCGCGGGTCATGACAATTTCGTTGTAAAGTTTCTTCTCCAGCGTCATGACCAAGCCCGCCGCCAAGGCCAATAAAGTCTTACCAGTACCCGCCGTGCCCAGTAAGGTGACAAAATCAATCTCAGGGTCGAGCAGCACGTTAAAGGCAAAGTTTTGTTCGCGGTTTTTGGCGCACACGCCCCACACGTTGTTGTGCTTGGAGCGGTAATCGCGCGCCAACTCCAAAATGGCGACACCAGTGTTGCAGGAGCGGACAATCGCCTCAAAATTGCTGTCATTGTCCATATACAGGTATTGGTTGGGATACCATTCGTTGACCAGCGGGTCTTCAAGGCGGTAAAACGTGCGGTCTTTCTCCTGCCAAGAATCCATTTTGGCGCCGTGGTTATCCCAAAAATCATCGTCCAGCGCGGTCGCGCCGCTGTAGAGTAGGTCAATATCATCCAGGGTTTGGTCGTTGTGGTAATCCTCCGCGCTCAATTCCAACGTCGCCGCCTTGATGCGCATGTTAATGTCTTTCGACACCAAGATGACTTTAAGGTACGGGAATTTTTTGGTCAACGCCAGCACCACGCTGAGTATGGAGTTGTCCGCCAGCTTGCCCGGCATACTGTCAGGCAGCAACGCGGTCAGGGTGCTGGTTTCAAAGTATAAGCGCCCGAAGCTGTTCAGGGTGTCGCCATTAGCGCCGTGTTCGATGCGGGACAGGGGCAGGCCATCGTTAAGCGTTTGCTGGTTGGCATCGCGGATCAGCTCGTCAAGGAAACGGCTGACTTGGCGGACGTTACGCGCCACATCGGTCAGGCCTTTTTTGCCGTGGTCCAGCTCTTCCAAGACAATCATCGGGATAAAGACATCATGTTCCTGAAAACGGAATATCGCCGCAGGGTCGTGCATCAGCACATTGGTATCTAAAACAAACAGTTTTTTATCAGGCGTGGTCTGAATATTCATGTCGGTACCATTGGGGTTAGGCGGGAAGAAGGCGAAAGCCGTTATCGGTATGCGGCAGGGAGGGTCAAAGATGCGCCCGCCGGGCAAGTGTCTGCCTGTCAGTAAAGGGGGTTATTTGGCGTTAGTGGCCGTTAGCGTCCGCAGTACGGCCAACACGTCATCGCAATGGCCTTTGACTTTGACTTTACGCCATTCGTGGATCAGCACACCGTCCGGGGACAGTAAGAACGTGCTGCGTTCAATGCCGCGCACTGATTTGCCGTACATGTTTTTGAGTTTGATGACCCCAAAGAGGTTGCACAATTGCTCTTCGTTGTCGGACAGCAGGTCAAAGGCAAACGCCTGTTTGCATTTGAAGTTTTCATGGGTTTTTACCGAATCGCGCGACACGCCTAAGATCACCGCGTTAAGGGCGGTAAATTCTTCGTGGGCGGTGCTAAACGCCAAGCCTTCTTGGGTGCAGCCTGGGGTGTTGTCTTTGGGATAAAAGTATAACAACAGATAGTGGCCGCGATAATCACTGAACTTGACGGTTTTTGCGCCCGTGGCCGTAAGTTCCAAATCCGGCACGCGAGTGCCAATACAGGGTAAGGTCATAAGTCGGCTAACGTTTTATGGGTTCAAGGATGGCATCAATGTTAAGCTGGTCACAAAATTCCATAAATTCTTCACGCAGCGATAACAAATGCAGTTGTGGGGGGATAAGGACAATAAACTTGCTGGCAAAGACGGGATTTTGAATATAGGGGGCAGGATAGCAACTCCCGGTAATATCTTCAATTTCAATATCACGGTCGATCAGGAACGAGCTGACCGATTCGATGATGCTATCATGGTTCAGGGACAGCGTTTCCAGCAAATAGGGCATACACTCTTTGCCTTTTTCCTTGCTTTCTGGGCGTAGTGCTTGGATTTTAATGTCAATGCGCCGCTGGATCACTTCCAGGGTACTTTCCAGTTTGGCGATCTGGTTCCAGTTGCCTTGTACCAGCAAGTAAGTGGCGGTGGCCTGGGCTAGCCGCGAAGCGCGGATTTCCAGAATGTTGCATTTGCAATCGCGGATAGCGGGCAATAATTCCGCGATGAAATTGATTTTGTTGTTGCCTAAGGCGGTAATGGCGAGTTGCATATGAGTTTCTAAATATTTTTTTGGAAGTTTAGCATCAAATGCGCGAAACTTTATGCACATTGCTGAGTGTGCCGTTAAATTTGTTGTCGTGGCTTAGTAAAACAGTGGTTTGGCACAGCCAAGAAGCCAATAGGGAAGATAGTGACGGATAACGCCCATGACCGGGCGCACTAAGCACGGGTTAAGTCCCCAATACGAGACAACCGCTATTTTCTAACTATCCGCAGTTTAAACTAACCTTGTAAATTTTTTTACCTGACACCCCCACTATGAAAAAGACCAGCAAACGAATAGCTTCCAGCAACCGTGGCCTTAACCGGCTCACTGATTTGGGCGTAACCACCGATGACAGTGTGTTGGCTGATCTACGGGCGACCCGTGATGACACTGACCTGAGGGTTATGCCATTAAATAACCGTGTGGACGATGAAGATGCCATTGACCGGCTATTGGTAAACAGCGGTTTTGAGAAACCCGTCACCAGTATAGTTCAGCCTGCGGATATGACCAGCGATAAGCTTGCCGAAACATTGACGGCAATTGATGATTTTGAACCGGAGGCAAGCGCTTATAGAGTGGTGCCGATGGATCAAGACCCACATGTGCAAGTGCGGCCTGTAGAACTGGAGCCTGATAGCTATGATTGGGCGTTAAAGGCGGATCGCCACGTTGCCGAAGAGGTGGGTATCGCCTTAGCGTCGCCCGCCCCTGACTTTGCTGAAGCCGATGTGATGCCGATGTTTGACGAGCCAATTAGCCATCATAACCCAGCAGTAGGGCAGGCCGCCGTCGTGGTCGCTGTGCCAGCCCCTACAGAGGATACCTATGCCGTGGACATCCGGCCAGAGCCTAACCAACCCCTTTGGAATGCGAAAGTTGAGCCGACTATGGCTGGGGCATACGAACCCGAAATGATGCCACCGCTTAAGCCAGCGGCGGCGGATAGGGGCGCGACCGTGCAAGCTATTCCCATAAATGACCTAGATAGCGAGGCGGCTCGGCAGCTGTCAGCAAAACCAGGGCAAGATAACGGCATGACCCGCGCCGCCGTCACTATTGCCGATGATAAGGCTCCGCCGTATCGCTGCGAATATAAGGCTGAACAGACACGAATTAATGTTCTGGCGTTGATTTTGGCTATCGTGGCATCCTTAGCGGCACTGGTCTGTTATTTTTTGCTCATGGACATGCGCAATGAGTTGAACAAGCTAAATGAAATGGTCGAGATTATGAAAGAGGATATCCAGATCAACCGTCAGGAACCGCCGGTTGAGTGACGGATAGCGTTAGTGTCCAGCACTTAGAGCTTGGTGATTTCAAGAACGCCACCATAATCAGTGTGGCTGTTCGGTGCGGGCAATTGGGCGCCCAAGGAAATCTGCCAGTCACCAGGCAAATGGACGGCGAAACCTAAGACCGCAACGCTGATGTTGTTAGTGCCCGTCAGCAAATCACCCATTAGATGCAGCTGATTTTGCCACAACGGCCACTCCACCCCCGCCATCAGTCCGATGGCATCTTTTCCCCCCGCGTAAGCGCTGTTGGCATAATAAGCGCCCAACAGATACTTGCCCCATTGAGCCAAGTCAACGGCGTTGTTGACATAAGAAAAGCTGGGCAGTTGTAAGGCCGACTTGTACACAGGCGGGGTAATCCCCGATTGGGTGCCAAAACTGATCTTATAGTCGCTGGTGATGACGAACGCCTTTTGGAAGTTGGCTAAAAAGTTAGGGTTGCCGACCGCTTCTGGGCTGTAGAGGTTGACATTAAATAAGTTGAGGCCAATTTCCAGGTTATTGCCCAAACCATAATCCAGCGTGGTGTTGCTGGTGCCCGTTCTGGCAATATTAAATTGTTGCTGGAAGAATAGCTTATTTTTGTGGGTAATGTCCGAAGAAGGTACGTTAAAGAAATTTTGTTGCGCAAAACCGCCGATAGGCAACAGGCTGGCGGTTAATGCGGACAAAATAAAAGCCCACTGCTTGCTTGTGGCAGAAACGGAGTGCCGCATGTCAAGAAAGGGCTTTTGGTAGCGTAGTGAAAGGTAAGGGGTAAAAAAAGTCTGGATAGTCCATTAAGTGTCGGGCCGATATTAGTTGTGCGGCGACCATTGTAGCCGATGTGAAAATCCGTGTCTATCGGGATTGCTCCTAGCGGGATTATTGTACCTGTTCGATTTCAGGCTTTTCAGTTGCCGGGGCTTTGCCGACCATCGATTCGGCGGCGGCTATTTGTTTCTCGCCGATTTCGGCGTAAGCGTCATCAAACGGCATAGGCGATGCAGAAATTAAGACTAATGCGGTATAACGCGCCAATTTGTGCAAATGTTTAATCATGATGGATTCCTCTTAAATTAGGCTATAACCCGTAGCCACTTAAAATTAAGTGGTCAATTAACATTAAGCCAGTTTCGTGCCATTGGCTGAATGGGTTTAAGAAAATAAGAAAAATCAATGGGTTTATTGAGGAAAGCCAGCTTTATAGGGAGGAATAGGCGGCAATTGGTTGAAACAAACCAGCGTCATCGGCTCATATCAACACTAGGATGGCGGTTTTGGGTGGATTTTCGGGGGTAAGGACGACACTCATTGCACACAAACGCCGATGGATGCCAAATGTTGCAGGGTAGGGGGGTTACGCGCAGGTCGCCAAATACTCCCGCGCCATAAACAAGGCGGCTATTGACCGTGCTTCGGTGCATTCGCCAGTCGCCAACAGGGCATTAAGGTCGGCCAATTGCCAAGCGATCACTTCCAGCTCTTCCGGTTCGTCACCGGTCAGTTTTTCGGCATATAGCTCTTGGGCGAGGATAATTTCTGTGGTATGTTCCAGATAGGCGGGGGCGATGGAAAATGTGCTCAGGTGATGGAGCCGATGGGCACCGAAGCCAATTTCTTCTTTTAGCTCACGGTTGGCGGCTTCAAAAAATGATTCGCCCGCATCGACCTTACCTTTAGGCAAGCCCAACTCGTAACGATGGGTGCCCGCCGAGTATTCGCGGATTAACAAAACGGTTACGGGGTCAAGCATGGGGATGACCAACACGGCACCGTTAGAACCGCCTCTGGCCAGGCGTTCATAATGGCGTAACTGACCATTGCTAAACTGTATTTCCAAGGATTCAATCCTGAACAGACGGCTTTGGGCAACGGTGGTTTGGGTAAGGATGGTCGGTTTTTTTGCCATTGGGATATTTTTAAAGTCAGTGACCTAACTATAGCGCACTCTTATGATAGATTGGAATAAAATTGATACGGTCATGCTCGATATGGACGGTACGCTGCTCGACCTTAACTTCGACAATCACTTTTGGAAGGAATTTGTGCCGCAAAAATATGCCCAGCAGCGGGGCTTGTCGGTGGCGGCGGCCAAGCAGCAGCTTATCCCACGTTTTAAAAGCATGGAGGGTAAGTTGGAATGGTATTGTCTGGATTATTGGAGCGATGCCTTGCAATTGGACATTGCCGGCTTAAAAGCGGAAATCTCCGGTTTGATTGCGGTATTGCCGCATGTGACGGAGTTTTTGGAAAAAGTGCGGGCATCATCAAAAAAACTGTTTTTAGTGACCAACGCCCACCGTGACGGCCTTGACATTAAGTTGGCAAAAACCTGTTTACAGCCGTTTTTTGACGGCATTATTTGTTCGCACGATTTGGGGGCCGCCAAAGAACAGCCGGATTTTTGGCCGCGCTTGCAGCAACAACAGCTATTTGATAAACAGGCGGTGTTGTTTGTTGACGATAATCTTGCCGTATTGGCGGCGGCCAAGCAGTTTGGTATCGGTCATCTGGTCGCCGTCGCCAAACCCGATAGCCAGCAGCCTCGGCGTGAAGTCAGCGGATTTTTGGCTATCGATGATTTTCGGGAGTTGATGGTCGGGCTTTAGGGGGTGTTTTTGGGTCGATAAGGCTTGTTGCCGCGACTGGGGCGTTTGCCGTTAGGGGAGGGGTCGCGTTTTTTTCTTTCCGGTATCACAATATCCGCTAACAACTCTTTGGTAATGGCTTTGACGGGGATTTTTTGTCCGATATAACTTTCAATGTCGGGCATAGAGTAGGCATATTGCTCGCAGGCAAAGCTGATGGCCTCGCCACTGGCGCCAAAACGGGCGGTGCGGCCTATCCTATGCACATAATCTTCGACATCCTGCGGCAAATCGTAATTGAACACATGCGAGACATCGGCGATATGCAAGCCACGAGCGGCCACATCGGTGGCGATCAGCAAGGTGATGCGGTTTTCTTGGAAATCATTTAACAGCCGCTGGCGTTTTTCTTGCGGCACGTCACCGCTTAAGGCGGCGGTTTTATAACCGTTGGCGTTCAGTGTATCGTCTAGCAGTTCCGCACAGCGTTTGGTGTTGACAAAAATAATGCTGCGCAAAGGCTGGTAGTGGTTCAAAATGCCAATCAGCAGCGGCAATTTTTGCTCATTAGCCGGACAAAACGCGCTTTGAGCGATAGCTTTGGAGGTGACTTCCTCGCTTTCGATGCGGATCAGCACCGGATTGTTCATGTGTTCGTAAGCCAGCTCGGTCACTTTATAGGACAGTGTGGCGGAAAACAGCATGTTCAGGCGTTGGTCGGGCGGGGGCATCCGGTTGAGCAAATAGCGGATGTCTTTGATAAACCCCAAGTCGAACATGCGGTCGGCTTCATCCATGACCGTGACTTTGACATGATCTAGCGAAAACACCTTTTGCTTATAAAAATCAATAATCCGCCCCGGTGTGCCAATGATAATATCGACATTGGCCTTAATCCGCTCGCGCTGTTTTTCGTAATCGGTGCCGCCATAAACCAGCGCGAACTGCAAACCTAAGTGCTTGCTGAGCAATACCGCATCCTTATGGATTTGGATCGCCAATTCGCGGGTCGGCGCCAATACTATGGCGCGTGGGTTTTGGCTTTTTTTAAGCGGTGCGGCTACCGGTGGGGGCGTTGCGGGCTTATCAAGGCCCTCATAGTCATCATCGTCGGCTGGCTCTTCAGGCTCCGCTTGCCCGTCATTGAGGATGTACTGGAAGGTGGCCAGTAAAAACGTCGCGGTTTTGCCGGTGCCAGTTTGCGCTTGTCCGGCAATGTCCTTATCACGCAACAACAAAGGCAGGGCTTTGTCCTGAATGGGCGAACAGTATTTGAAGCCGGCTTCGTTGAGGCTGCGCAAAATGCTGTCGGACAATTCTAGGTTGCTAAAGCGGGTTTGGGTAAGATGTGTCTGTTTCATAGGCTATAGCATAACGTAAAAAGCCGCTAGGTTAAAATATGCCGTTGCAGTTATAGGGTATGCCTAAAAATTGGTTGACTCGCGTAGCCAAGCCCCCTATAGTTTTACCTTTTATTTGTCGGAGAATTAGTGTGAGTGACTCAGTCCTTCATGTAAGTGATAGTGAATTTAACGATACAGTCCTTAAAGCCGAAGGCCCTGTGCTGGTCGATTATTGGGCGGAATGGTGCGGGCCTTGCAAAATGATTGCGCCCGTCCTCGATGCTATTGCCGAAGAATATGCGGGCAAAGTGACCGTGGTCAAAATCAACATAGACGAAAACCCACTCACTCCACAACGCTATGGAGTGCGCGGCATCCCTACCTTGATGCTGTTCAAGGACGGTGATGTGGAAGCGACTAAGGTCGGGGCCCTTACCAAATCGGAACTTGCCAAATTTCTTGATAACAATATCTAGCTTGTCTCTTAGCTCAGATCTGTCACAAAAGGTTGGACGGGTCTGAGTGCATCAGTTATACTTACCCCGTGCGGTGGTCACGCGCACTCAAGCATATCATCCGATAGTTACACCCCTGAATTATCATCCAATCCATTCTACTTAAGCAGTTAGGCTAAAAGCCCTGACAGCTTCCCTTCGGGTTATCTTTTTTTATGAATCTTACCGAGTTAAAGCTTAAGCAAATCAGTGAAGTTATAGACATCGCCGAGTCTTTAGGGCTGGAAAATGTCGCCAGATCACGGAAACAGGATTTAATTTTTGCCATCCTTAAAAAACAGGCAAAAGCGGGCGACGATATTTATGGTGATGGAGTTCTGGAAATTTTACAAGATGGTTTTGGTTTTTTACGGACTCCGGGTTGTTCCTATCTTGCAGGCCCTGATGATATTTATGTGTCCCCCAGCCAAATCCGGCGTTTCTCGTTAAAAACCGGCGACACCATCAGCGGTAAAATCAGGCCGCCGAAAGATAACGAACGTTATTTCGCCATGCTTAAGGTTGAGCAAATCAACTTTGAACCGCCCGAAAACACCAAAAACAAAATCTATTTTTCCAACCTCACCCCGCTGTTCGCCAAGGAACGTTTTGTCCTTGAGCAAGGCAACGGCACCAGTGAAGATTTGACCGGACGCATTATCGACCTGATCGCCCCTATCGGCAAAGGCCAACGCGGCTTGATCGTGTCGCCGCCAAAAGCCGGTAAGACCATGATCCTGCAAAGTTTGGCGCAAGCAATTGCCGAACAAAACCCCGAATGTTACCTGATCGTGCTATTGATTGACGAACGCCCTGAAGAGGTCACGGAGATGGAGCGTTGTGTGCGCGGTGAAGTGATTTCCAGCACCTTTGACGAACCCGCCGTGCGCCACGTCCAAGTCGCGGAAATGGTCATCGAAAAAGCCCGCCGTCTGGTCGAGCATAAACACGATGTGGTCATTTTGTTAGACTCCATCACCCGCTTGGCACGGGCCTACAATACCGTAGTGCCGTCTTCCGGCAAGATTTTGACAGGGGGTGTCGATGCCAATGCGCTGGAAAAGCCCAAACGCTTTTTTGGGGCCGCGCGTAATATTGAGGAAGGTGGCAGTTTGACGATTATCGCTACGGCGCTGGTCGATACCGGCTCTAGGATGGATGAGGTCATCTACGAAGAATTTAAGGGTACGGGCAACATGGAGTTGCATCTGGACCGCAAAATTGCCGAGAAGCGTATTTATCCGGCCATTAACATCAACCGTTCGGGTACGCGCGGCGAAGAATATCTGGTCGATCCTGACTCCCTGCAAAAGACTTGGATTTTGCGCAAA
>JAQTNZ010000014.1 GCA_028713595.1 Methylovulum sp.
CCGTGTCACCCGACACCAGCATCCGTGATGTCATCAAGTTGACCCGTGCCAAAAACATTTCCGGGGTGCCGGTGGTCATTGGTGACGAGTTGGTGGGTATTGTCACCAGCCGTGACTTGCGTTTTGAAACGCGCTTTGATGAAGCGGTTTCCAAAGTCATGACCCCTAAAGAGCGGCTAGTTACGGTCAGCGAACACGCCGACCGCAAAGAAGCCGTGGCCTTACTGCATAAGCACCGTATCGAAAAAGTGCTGGTCGTTGATGACGCGTTTCATTTGCGCGGCATGATTACTGTTAAGGACATCCAAAAAGCCAAGGATTACCCACAAGCCTGCAAAGATAGCCAAGAGCGTTTGCGCGTTGGCGCGGCGGTAGGCACGGGGCACGGCACGGAGGAGCGGGTCGCCGCACTGGTGGCCGCCGGAGTCGATGTGATAGTGGTCGATACCGCCCACGGGCATTCCCAAGGCGTGTTGGATAAAGTCCGTTGGGTCAAGCAAACCTATCCTGAAGTCCAAGTCATCGGCGGTAATATCGCCACCGCTGCCGCCGCGTTGGCGCTGGTGGCGGCAGGGGCGGATGGCGTTAAGGTCGGTATCGGCCCAGGTTCGATATGTACCACGCGCATTATTGCCGGTGTCGGCGTGCCACAAATCACCGCCGTCAGCGATGTTGCCGATGCCTTGAAAGGCACGGGTGTGCCGCTGATTGCCGATGGCGGTATCCGCTATTCGGGCGATGTCGCCAAAGCTTTGGCGGCGGGCGCGTATTCGGTGATGTTGGGCGGTTTGTTTGCCGGTACGGAAGAAGCCCCAGGTGAAGTCGAGCTGTTCCAAGGGCGTTCTTACAAATCCTATCGCGGTATGGGCTCGTTAGGGGCGATGTCGCAACAACAAGGCTCCAGCGACCGTTATTTTCAGGACGAAGCTGATTCGGTGGAAAAATTGGTGCCAGAGGGCATCGAAGGCCGCGTTCCCTATAAAGGCAGCTTGTTGGCGGTCATCCACCAACTGCTCGGCGGTATCCGTGCCAGCATGGGCTATACCGGCAGCGATAGCATTGAGAGTATGCACGATAAAGCGCAGTTTGTGCGGGTAACCAGTGCTGGGATGCGTGAAAGCCATGTCCATGATGTCACCATCACTAAAGAAGCCCCTAACTACCGGACTGAATAGCGGGTAGGCCGCCACCTTTGCATGATAGCCGCCTCTCTTGGGAACATAAATGGCTTGTCCGTACTCTTAAGTGGGGTCAACGGGTACGAAGAGGGGGGGGCGGGGCAAATCCGAAAACCTTCCATGCCCGGCATAAAACGGCCAGGGCCGCTCAACATAATCGATAAAATGTGATGTGCATCACAAAACTATAAACTGAATCTTAAAGTTGTTGCATCGCACTGGAAGCGGCGTATAACCTTATCCGCCGCAAGGTAAGACAATTACCGCCGCACCAAGAACCGACAAAAAATAACGCCCCATTGGTTATGAAAACGATTTTTAGCTTGCCCCTAGCCAAACTTCTCATCGTTATACACAAGTCCGAAAAAGCCAATAAAATCAATGTCGTTTCTAAAAAGCTACTTTGCTGGTCCGTAAGTGGTTTTTGGATTTGTGTATAATGATGAGAGCCAAGCTTTGGGGGGCATTCCGTATTGGCTGGATGATTATGGATTTTTTTAATAAATATGTAACATTCGTTAATAATTGTGACTTTATACGTTAAAATATGTGAATTTGTACCAGACCCCAATCGGCAGCAGTCATGCCCTGCGTGACAATTGGGGAACTACCGGGGCAGAAAAGAAAAATTCGCCCTTACCGCAATTAAGCCACTGACAAACACAATTATAACAAGGTCATAATGAACAAAATTCCGGAAATCTTTCGCAACTCCGTCATTGATATAAAACGGTTAAATGCCTTGCAAGAACAGAAAGATCCGAAAAGCCGCTATATGATTGCCATGACACCACGCTCAGGCAGCACCTATCTTTGCGATTTGATGAGCCGGACGGGCTATTTTGGCCAACCCCATGAGCTGATTAATCAAGATAGGGTACCGAACATCCTGAAAAATGCACCAGGACGCAACCCTGATGAATACATCCGTCATGTCATGCGTGACTTGCAAACCAACAATGGTGTCTCCGGCCTCAAGACCAGTTGGTTCCAATTTGAAAACTTTACAGGTTATATGAATAACCTCAGTTATCTGTCCGATTTCAAATACATTTATCTGACCCGCCGCAATCTTGCCGCGCAAGCGGTATCCTTGTACAAGGCCACATCATCAGGGGTTTTCCATACCGATATGGAACATAGCCCGGAGGCCTTAGCCAAGCTGCATGATCTGGAATACGATTATGCCAGCATCAAATATTGGTACGACCACATTGTGGTACAGGAAAAAGGCTGGCAAAACTATTTTTATGAAAACCGCATTTATCCCTTGTGTATCAGCTATGAGGACATAGAGGACAGTATACTTAAGGTGTTACAGCGCATCGCCATCTATGTGGGGGTGGAGCCTAATATGGTCTATATACCCATAGAAAGCTCCACTATCAAAAAGGTTAGCGACCATCGCAACGGCCAATGGACGCGGCGTTTTGCCATTGAGCTGTCACTCAACCATCAGGCCAGATAAGGTTCATGTCAGCCCCTACTAAGCCATTATAGGGAAGTGCCGCCCCCTTTAGCATTTGTGCCAGACCTTAAGGTATGAATATAATGCCCATCTATTAGGCGTTGGCTGGGGACTTTATCTTCGCCCGCCTTTATTTTCTCAACCGCCTGATTATATCAGCTTAAAAGGCCAACATGATGGGGATGCTTAGCCTATTGCTCTGGACACCTGCACTCGGCAGCTTATTGCTGGTTTGGCTGCCAGGACACAAGCCTAATCTGTTACGTCTGGTCGCCAATGGGGTCACCACCACCGTGTTGGCACTCAGCGTTTGGCTGGTATACCGCTATGACCCCCAAAACCCAGCCTTACAGTTAAGCGAATATTTTGCCATCAACCCCACCTCCGGCAGCGCCTACTCGCTAGGCGTGGATGGCTTGTCCATGCCGTTGCTGATGCTGTGCACCTTACTGACTTCGGTGGCGTTGCTGGCCTCCAAGCCAACCATCCATATCAAAGCCTACTATCTGTGCATACTGCTGCTGGAATTTGGGATGTTGGGCGTATTGCTCGCCCAAGACTGGGTGTTGTTTTATATTTTTTGGGAAATCACCCTGTTCCCTTTGTTTTTTCTGATTAGCCGTTGGGGCGGCAAACGCCGCCATGCCGCCAGCCTCAGTTTCGTTTTTTATACCTTAACGGGTTCGGTGTTCATGCTGCTCAGTTTATTGGCGCTCAGCCAATATCACTTGGAACATAGCGGCTCGTTAATGACTGCGCTCGGACATTCCGCCAAAACTATGCCCGTCCAACAGCAAGTCTGGGTGTTACTGGGTTTTTTGCTGGGCTTTGGCATCAAAGTGCCGATTTTCCCCCTGCACGGTTGGTTGCCGCCCGCCCATATCCAAGCGCCCACCGCCGTCAGCATCCTCATCTCCGGGGTGCTGCTAAAAATGGCCGCTTATGGTTTGCTGAGGGTTTTGGTCATTCTCCCGGATGCGGCGCGGATTTTGCGGCCCTTGTTGGTGCTGTTGGCCTTGATCGGGATGCTCTATGGCAGCTTGTTGGCTTGGCGGCAAAGCCATTTAAAAGCCATGACCGCCTATCTGTCCATCAGCCAGATGGGCATGGTGTTGCTGGGTATCAGCAGCTTGAGCCAAGCGGGCATCCATAGCGCGTTGCTGCAAATGCTCGCCCATAGCTTGACGGTGGCGGCCTTATTGCTGCTGATCGGGCAATTGCAGCAACGCACGCACAGCCGCCATATCCAAGATTACGGCGATTTGGCCCAGGCGATGCCACGCTGGTCTGTGCTGATGGCCGTCAGCTTGTTTGCCGCCATGAGCCTGCCTGGGACATTGGGCTTTATCGCCGAATTACAAACCCTCACCGCCTTTTATCAGCAATGGGGCTGGCTATGGATTTTTGTCGTGCTAAACCTGCTGATCACGGGTGCTTACCTGATCCGTATCCTCAGCTTGCTGTTTATCAGCAACCAGCCAACCCGGCCGCTACTGGCTGATCTGCGGCCAATGGAAATGCTGGTGGCGGGGGTGTTGGTGGCGGCTATGGTGGCGCTAGGCTTGCAGCCAAGCCCCGTCTTGGCATTATCGGCGAGCACCGCCATCCATTGGCAGCATTTGCTCAATGACCCAAGCTTATAGGCAAACCGATGCGCACATCAACGGCACAAACCGCCAGCTACTATAACCAGGTCATCGAAATACTTGCCCAGTTGGGTAAAACAGCTGATAACCCAAGACCTCTAGCCTTACCAGAAACGCGCTACCGCCAACTGTACCAACAACAGCGTATCACCCGCCACGACATTGCCACCGCGTTCGGCCAGCATCCCCATTTGCAACCGGAACAAACTGTTTGTGCCTTAAGTGCCCGTAAGATCAGCCGCCAAGACATTTACCAAGCGGCGCTCTTATTTGACCTATCCGCGCCCAGCACTAACCAGCTTGCCTGGTTGCGTGATGAAATGGCCACATTTAAGCGGATACAGCCAGATGTGCCGGCCACGCCACGCCAGCAGTTATTGGCAGGTGGCGATGAAGCCAGTGCTATCCAAGCCTTATGGGACGCTTTGCTGGACAAGCTCGAATGCACCCCCTTAGAAGAGGATGTGCAGCCCGATGACGTGAATATCGGCCCAGTCCACGCCGTTTTACGGCAATTGGCCAGCACCGAACTGGCCCGCTTACTGGCCGGCTTAGGCGATCTGCACAGCCTTAAAGATTTTGTCCGCGCCTTAAGCGGCGTGGATATTCTCGATGCCGTACATCAGCATTTGCAACAGGTTTGCGCGGCGGTGCTGGCGGCTAATGGCGCATGGACAACACCTGCCCATCAACAACAGGGTTTATATGGTTTATGGCGCACTCTAGCCCGTCAGGATGCCAGCCTGTTTTTACATCAATTGCCTGACTGGCAAAATATTATTGCCGACTTGCCCGATGATGCAGTGACGGCCATTGTCCAACAATTGCAATGCCTTGAGCTAGCACCCGCGCAATGGCCCGCTTATCTGCGCCGATTAAGCCAAGAACTGCCTGATTGGCCGCAGCCTTTGCGCCCCTTGGGCGAGATGCCGGCACACACGGACATGTTGGCGATACGCCTGACGCTGGACAGGCTATGGTTGAACCAAGTCTGCCATGACGTGTGGAAAATCGAAGCCAAAGTCGGCTCCTTACACAATTATTTCCAAAAAAACCAGTCTGAATTCTGGGTGCGCCTACAACTATACCAAGGCCAATTACCCGAATACCTCAACCAACAAGCCCAAGCCCTGATTATCCGCTCCGGCTCCGAACGCCAATGCCGCACCGATTGGCAACAATTGGCGGATGCGCTGGTGCTTAGGCAACGCCGTTTGGCCCGCGTACCCGACCAAGAAACAGGTAGTTGGCAGCTGTTCCGGCTTTGCCAACATTTGGGGCTAAACGCGGATGTCTTGCAGACCCTGGAAAAAACCGACTTGCTGGCCTTGTTATCGGTAGTGGATGGCTTTAACTGGGACGAGCGGGAAAAAATCTGGCGTTGTGCTGACCAACACCATTATTGGCAAGCCTTGCGGGCGGCGCTCCCTAGCCAACAGGGCTTACCTGACCTGCACATCATCCACCAAGAAGATTGCCTGGTAACAAGGCCGCTAGTTGTCCCCCAACCAAGTTCCGGCCTTAAACAGTTATGCCAGCCCACCCAATGCTATGGGCAACCGTTATTGGCCTATTTATCGCTTTATCTTTGTGCACCCATACTGTTAGCCAAGGTTTTGGCAAACATTTTGTTGCCTGCTTCATTCCCTCAATCCGCACTTACCGGTGCAAACACCGATCACGATATCCATAGCCTCGCCCAGTTTTTGCAGCAGGCAGGTTTGGCGCAACACGGTGCTGATTTTGTAATTTTGGTCGCTTCTGAATGCCTTGACGGGCAATACGGCCAAAATCGGCGGCAGGATTTCAAGTCGCTGGCAAAACGGCTTAACCAACCTGATATACGTATGCAATTAACCCGACACGGCATTTTTATTCCTGCCAATACTTGGTTTCTGGCCGTTGATTATGACACAATGCCCATACTGTGATGGTCATAGCTATTGGTGGTTTGGTGGCCTTGAACTAGACCTTAAGTATTCCGCAGCCAGCTTGCTTAAGCCCACCCGGCACCTTATTAACCCTATAGTTCATGCCCTTGTCATTCAATCGCTTATCTGTAGCAAAATCCCATAATTATGGTATAAATGCACTTATGATCCGTCCTGACAAGCTCGCCCAACATTAGCAAGACTGCCAAAAGCACACGGCATAAAGCCTAACCCAAACTTCCTACGTTAACCAACTTTGGCCCAAAGCCATTGGCATACCCAGCGCCAAGCGTTGCCATACCATTAAGAAGATACCAATGACCGACAAACAGCACCCTGACGATAAGCAAACACCTTTAAACACAGAGGAAACCGCTAGGCTCACCCCCGAACAATACTCCATTTGCCGCCTGAAAGGCACTGAGCCGCCTTTTACCGGCAAATATGTCGATTGCAAAAAGGTGGGGGTATACCATTGCGTGTGCTGTGGCAACGCCTTATTTGCATCGGCCACCAAATATGATTCCGGGTCGGGCTGGCCCAGCTTTTGGGATGTGCTGTCCGCCACCAGCGTCACCGAACACAGCGATACCAGTTACGGTATGCGCCGTGTTGAAGTCATCTGCCAACAATGCGCCGCCCATTTGGGCCACGTTTTTACCGACGGTCCTGCCCCGACAGGTTTGCGTTACTGTATCAACTCCGCGGCCCTTAATCTACACGAAACCTTATGAACGCCCATACCTATACCCGGCAATTGTTAGATTTCATTGATGCCAGCCCCAGCCCTTGGCATGTGGCGGCTAACGTGGTGCTGCACTTACAAGACTGTGGTTTTGCGGCACTGGATGAAACCGTGCCTTGGCAACTGCACACAGGTGGACGTTATTATGTTATCCGTGACGACTCGTCCATCATCTTCTTTGCACTCGGCTCCCAACCCCTAACGGACACCGGCTTTAAAATCCTCGGCGCCCATACTGATTCGCCAGGTTTGCGGATTAGGCCCAATGCCGGCAGTTGTATGGACAGCTTCGTACGCTTAGGTGTGGAAATTTATGGCGGGCCCATTTTAGCCACCTTTACCGATCGTGATTTAAGCTTGGCCGGACGGGTCAGTCATAAAACCCCAGAGGGGGAAATCGCCAACACCTTGGTGCGGTTTGACCAAGCCTTGCTCAGATTACCCAATCTGGCCATCCACTTGAACCGTGGTGTCAATGACGAGGGCTTAAAGCTGCATAAGCAGAACGAGCTTCCCCTGCTCTTAAGCAAATGGACACAAGAACAACTGCCACCGGATTATTTTTCGGGCTTGTTACAAGAACAAGCCAATATCGGCAACCAACAAATCCTCGCCTGGGATTTGGCGGTTTACGATACCCAGCCCGGCGCATTTTGGGGCGCCAACCAAGAGTTTTATGCCAATAGCCAATTGGATAATCTCGCCTCTTGCCATGCGGGACTGACCGCGATGCTGGACGCGGCGGTATTGGACAGCGGCAATACCGTCGTGTGTGCGTTTTTCGACCATGAAGAAATTGGCAGCGAAAGCCATAAGGGCGCCGCCGGCAGTTTTCTGCCGGATATTCTCAACCGTATTGCCCTAGCCACCGATACCGGACCGGAAGCTTACCTCCAAGCCTTGGCACAAAGCGTTATGGTCAGCGCCGACATGGCCCACGCTTACCATCCCAATTTCCCGTTGGCTTACGAACCCGAACATAAGGCTATCGTCAATAATGGCCCGGTCATTAAAGTCAATGCCAGCCGCCGCTATAGCAGCGAAAGCGGTTCCGAAGCCTTATTCGCCCATTACTGCCAAGAAGCCGGGATACCTTACCAATATTATTCACACCGCTGTGACCTGCCTTGCGGCAGCACCATCGGCCCGATTACGTCAGCTAAGTTAGGCATACCTTGCGTTGATGTCGGCAACCCCATGTGGGCTATGCACAGTCTCCGCGAAAGCGCTGGGGTACTGGATCACAATTATATGATTTTGGTCTTGAAAAGGTTTTTTTGCGGTTAGAAATGTCTATACTGTGATTAATCCCCTCCATGACATTTTGGGTCGGCCTTTGCACTTCTTTTGGTCTTATTTGCACCCGTTGCCGGGCACACTAATAAACATCATAAAATGGCCCCCCATTTTGCTGGTTTTCAGCGGCCTACTGTTTTCGCCACAGCTGTTTGCCGATGACATCGAATATAAAGTTAAAGCAGGGTATCTTTATAACTTCACCAAGTTCATCACGTGGCCCAAAGATCCGTCCGCCACCTTTAACCTATGCATTTTAGGTGATGACCCCTTCGGCGCACTGATTACACCTATCCAGCAGCGCACGGCTTTTGACAAACCCATCAAGCTTTACAGGTTGGCAAATACCGCCGCCCTAGTGGACTTAAGCAAATCGACCTTATGCCATATCCTCTTTGTCAGTTCATCGCTGGGTCGCATCCCGGTACAGGAAGCTAAAAATATCCTGATTGTCGGCGAAAGCGAAAACTTTGCACGCAAAGGTGGCATGATTGGCTTTGTCACCGAAGATGGCCGGATCAAATTGCAAATCAATTGGCAGCTATTTAAACGTAGTGACTTAAAAATTAGCGCAAAGCTGTTGGAAGTTGCCGAAGTCATTGAAGGGGACGGCCATGATTGACAGCATCCGCAACCTGTCCATCCATAGCAAACTGTTATTGACAGTATTGTTCCCTAGCCTGATCTCTTTATTGTTGGCCGGGGTGTTTTTGCTGGTTTTGGAAACGGTCGAATTTAAAAAAGTCGCCCAAAATGACCTGACCACGCTGACGACCGTGATCGGCAACCGCAGTACCGCCGCCCTTATTTTCGGCGACCCGGGCTTGGCGGAAGAAAATTTGGCGGCGCTTAATTTCCAACCTGCCGTACAGGTCGCCTGTGTCTATGATAAACAAGGGCAATTGTTTGCGCATTTTGTCAAATCTTCCGAATGGCTTTGCCCACCTTCTGTACAAGGCCAATCCAGCCACTTTGAAAACAACCTGCTGTGGGTGGTCGTGACGATTGCCGACAAAGATGGCCTACAAGGCACTATTGTCGTTCACGCCAATTTTGCCACAGCCTACTGGCGCAAAATAGAATTCACCTTCGTCGTCTTTATGGTCTTGGTATGCGGCTCGGTACTGGCTTTCTTGCTGACCGCACCGTTTATTAAGCTAATCGCCTTACCCATTAAAAAACTGGTGGCCACCGTTAAAACCATCAGTAACACCAAAAATTATTCCTTACGCGCCGAAAAACATTATCAGGATGAATTGGGCGTTCTGGTTGATGCCTTCAATGAACTGATCAATAAGGTGGAGACGCAAAACCAAGCGTTAACCCGTGCCAAAGACCGCTATCTGACCTTGTATGATGACAACCCGACCATGATCTTCAACTTGAGCGAAGCGGGGCGAATCATGTCGGCCAACCTGACCGGCGCCCATTACTTGGGCTTAAGCGTCAGCGAATTGGAGGATTGCTCTATCTTGGATTTTGTCCATCCCACCGATTTGTCATTGATGCAGGCTTTGCTCAAACAATGCCTTGCCACCCCATCAATAGTCCATAAACAAGAACTTAGGCAAGTATGCCAGAACGGGCGTATTATCTGGGTGAGGGTGACGGCGAGGTTGCTGACCTACGACAGGCAACAAAACAGCCTGTTGCTGGTTTGCGAAGATGTCACTGAAGCTTACAACCTCAGCCAACAGATCGCCTACCAAGCCAGCCATGATGCGCTGACCGGCTTGGCCAACCGCAGTGAATTCGATAAAGCCGTCAAGGAGGCGATTAGCTTAGCCCAAACCGACAAGTCGGAACATGCCTTATGTTATTTGGATTTGGACCAATTTAAAATCGTCAACGATACCTGTGGGCACATGGCGGGCGATGAACTACTCCGGCAATTAAGTGATGTCCTGAAAAAACAGTTGCGCCGCAATGATTTTATCGCCCGTTTAGGCGGTGATGAATTTGGCGTGCTGATGTACTGCTGCACCGTTGATGAAGCCGTTGTCGCCAGCGAAAAAATCCGCGATGTGATCCGGGATTTCCATTTTGCGTGGGAAGACAGACGGTTTTCAGTCGGGGTCAGCATCGGTATTGCCGCGATCAGCCAGACCAGCGGCAATGCGGTCAACCTGCTGAAAGAAGCCGATGCCGCCTGTTACGCAGCCAAAGACAAAGGCCGTAATCGGGTGCATGTTTATCGTCCAGATGACAAGGAGTTGGCGATGCGCCACGGCGAGATGCAGTGGGTGCAACGTATTGAACAGGGTTTGGAACAGGATTTGTTTTGCCTTTATGGGCAACCCATCGCCTCGATTTCCCATTTTGATAAAAAACTGCATTTTGAAACTTTGCTCAGATACCGCGATGCCCAAGGCTCGATTATTCCGCCCGGAGCGTTTTTGCCCGCTGCCGAGCGTTACAATTTGGCTCCGCTAATGGACAGATGGGTGATCCGCCATTTGTTTGCATGGATAGCCACCACCCCGAACTTCCTCGACCAACTGGAATTGTGCTCGGTCAACTTATCGGGTTTGTCGCTTTCCGATGAGACATTGTTCGGCTTTATCCTTGAGCAGTTCAAAATTTGGGAAATTCCGACCCACAAAATTTGTTTTGAAATCACCGAAACCGCCGCCATTGCCAACCTGACCAGCGCCACCAAATTTATCCAGCAATTGCGGGATAAAGGCTGTTTGTTTTCTTTGGATGATTTTGGCAGCGGCTTGTCATCTTTTGCTTACTTAAAAAACTTGCCCGTTGATTTTTTAAAAATTGACGGCTTGTTTGTTAAGGACATCCTTGATGATAAGATTGATCTGGCTATGGTCAAAGCGATCAATGAAGTCGGGCAAATGATGGGCAAAAAAACCGTGGCGGAATTTGTTGAAAATGAACAGATATTTAATTTGCTTAAAGCATTAGGCGTGGATTATGCCCAAGGTTACGGCATCGGCAAACCCGTGCCTTTGAGTGAGTTAACATTGATAAACCCTTTTCCCAGTAGTCGCCAATGAACATCAAGACCGCAACCTCTGTCAGTTTTCTGCTGTTTACCTTTTACGCCAACCCGAGCAAGTCGCTGGCTAAAACAGAGGTTGATGACTATTTTGCGTTGTCACCCGCCGAATTGGCAAAAATCCCCGTAACGATTGCGACCGGCACCCCAAAACCAGCCTTCCAATCGGCGGCGATCACCAGCGTCATTACTGCCGACCAAATTAAAGCGATGGGAGCGACCGAGCTGCATGAGGTGCTGGAAACTGTACCAGGTGTCCATGCCAGCCTGCAACCGGGCAGTTATGAATATAATTACAGTATGCGCGGCATCAGCAACGGCAACAATTCAGAAGTCTTGATTATGTTAAACGGCACCCGCATCACCACGCCGTTTAGCGGCACGCTAATGACCTCCACTGAATTGCCTTTGGCAAGCATTGCGCGGGTGGAAGTCATCCGTGGCCCAGGTTCTGCTTTATACGGTGCGGATGCGTTTGCGGGTGTCATCAACATTATCACCAAAAAAGCCGATGACATTAACGGCACTCAAATCGGGGTACGGGGCGGCAACTGGGACACCCAAAGCGCTTGGGGGCAACATGGCGGCGAATGGGCAGGCTGGAAAGTCGCCACCAGCCTGCAATACCAACACACCCAAGGTGATAATGGCCGTACTTTTAAGCAAGACGTGCAAACGACATTGGACAATACCTTTGGCACCCATGCTTCCCATGCGCCAGGCCCTTTAAATTCACGCTATGAAATTTTAAACGGACACCTTAATTTGCAGCGTAAATATTGGAATGTCGGTTTTTGGGGCTTCAATTCCATAGATGATGGGGTGAGGGCCGGCAATGCCGGCGCGTTAGATCCCAACGGCCTTGCCAATGGCCAACAATATCTGGGTGATGTGCGGTTTTCGACAGAAGATTGGCTGGATGATTGGGAGCTGATCGCCCATACCAGTTACCTGCATTCTGATTTTCTCGCGCAATTGCAATTGTTCCCCAATAACGCCCGCTTGCCGATTGGCGGTGACGGCAATATCAACACCATAAACCCCATCACAGCCATCAATTTCCCTAACGGTGTCAACGCCAACGTTGGCCGGGTGGAAAACATCCCCTCAGTGGAATTCACCTCGATTTACCGTGGCCTGAAGCAACACATATTACGCGCCAATACGGCTTACCGTTATGAAGCCTTAACTTCTTCGGAAAGTAAAAACTTTGGCCCGGGTGTCATCAATGACACCACGCAAACGATGATAGATGGGCATTTGACTACCGTAACAGGCACACCTTATGTGTACTTGGCAGATATTAGCCGTTCAATCGGCTCATTAGTCGCCCAAGACGAATGGCAAATCACCCACAACTGGCAATTGACTTCGGGGGTACGGTACGACAATTATTCTGATTTTGGCGGCACCATCAATCCACGAGTGGCGTTGGTGTGGGATATAAGCGAGCAATTGACCAGCAAGCTCTTATATGGGAGGGCATTCCGGGCTCCCAATTTCTCGGAACTAGGCACACAAAACAACCCTTTCGTGTTGGGCAATAAAAACTTGAAACCCGAAACCATCAACACCACCGAACTATCCTTTGATTATCGTCCTTGGTCGGCGTTACGGACAACGCTAAACTTGTATTATTATGAAATCAACAACCTAATATTGGCCGTCGCCAAAACTGATAGCTCAACACCGCAATATCAAAATATCGGCAACCAAAACGGCTATGGTTCCGAATTTGAATGGGACTGGCAATTAAGCCAAAAATGGCAAATCAAAGGCAATTATGCTTGGCAACACGCCATCAACGATGCCACTAACTTGCGGGTCACCGGTGTCCCGGAACACCATGTTTATGTGGCGGTGGGTTGGCGTTTTTCCCCCCAGTGGCATTTCCAGCCACAACTTAACTGGATAGGGGGAAGAACCCGTGCTGTAGGCGATGTGCGCCCATTGGACGATTATGAAACGGTAGACCTTACCTTGCATGGTAAAAAATTGCTTAAGCACCTTAACCTTTCCGCATCCTTACGGAATGCCTTTAATGAGTATCCGCTTGAACCTGCCGCTTCTGCATTACCACAAAATTTGCCTTTACCAGGCCGAAGCTTTTATCTTGAAGCATCTGTTGATTTTTAAGGCAATCTTAAAACATCCGTGGCCTAAAGCTAATGCAGCTAGGTTTTTAACCAATAGGCTTTAGCCACCAAAACGCCCCTTATCTGTCAGCATATCCCATAACTGCGTGTTTTTCTTAGCCACATTATCCAGCAAATCAGTGACATTTATAATACCGGGCCATCTTAATCCGTGATAATCCGTCAACGGCCCTATCTTGGTAAAATGGATGCCTGCCGATGCTAAAAAACGAAACCACGCCGGTTCCAAAGTGCCATAAATATGCGTGACATTATGCTCATAGCTACCTTTTATTATACAGGCTATCAATGCAAAGCTAAGATGGGGCAAAACCTGCCGCTCCTCTAAGGATAAATACGGACGACCCCAATTGTCGGAGTTGATGGCTGTTAAGGTGGTGGCGTAATGGGTTCTTTTTTTAAACGCTTTTGATATGCAAAACCGAGAAGCTTCCGCCAAATTCATCCTGTTAAGGTTTTGCGGAAGCAAGGTGCTATCAACTTTACAAAAAGCTTCAAGTGGGAAAGGCCGTTCCAAAAAAACAGCATCGGCAAGTATGAGCCGGGCTGTTGCGGCAAATTCCCCAGACTTGCGGTGACGGATTAAATAATGGAGGGAATTCTCATCATATTCATCATATTCCCGCTTATCAGGAAAATCTTCAGGGTTGCTAAATCCCTCAATCTCCAGGCAATAAACCTGATAACGTAACTTATAAGCCTCCTCTTTAAGCTCGTCTGATAGGGCGGGCACCATCTCAAAATAGTGGTTAAATTTATCCATCATACTAAACAGGCAATAAGCTAGACTTTATGGGCATATAAAATGATGGTTTTGATGGGAGCGGCTGAGACTCTACATGGGTTAACTGCTTTTTGGATGGCGATTATCCTCTAAGGGAGATGCAGCGAGGCCATGTAATGGGGCTTGGCGGGAAGGCGACAGCACAACAAACCACTAGCTATAGCAAGTGGATGGTGTGTTTCTGGCGTTAAAAGGCTCCCTTAAATCGGCGCAGATGTTATACTGTGTTGCTTAAATGATAAGCGCGAAGGGTTAGTGTACCACCCTTCGCGCCCATCTAACGATAATAATGGATGCCGATTAAGCCCCGATTTTTTGG
>JAQTNZ010000015.1 GCA_028713595.1 Methylovulum sp.
GATGGTCTGGGAAAACATGCCATATTCATAACGTAGGCCATAACCAATGACGGGCAAGCCCAAGGTGGCGCAACTGTCAATGAAGCAGGCGGCCAGCCGCCCTAAACCACCATTGCCTAGACCGGCATCGGCTTCACTGTCAATCAGCTCTTCCAATGCCAAGCCCAGGTCATACATGCCCTCATCAACACTATTGCTGATGCCCAGATTCAGGATGGCGTTGGTGAGGGTGCGCCCCATCAAAAATTCCATTGACAAGTAATAGGTTTTTCTACAGTCTTGGTTTTTATACGCGTTATAAGTCCGTCTCCAGCACTCGGTGAGCCTGTCGCCGATGGCTAATGACAGGGCCTGATAGGCGTAATTGAGGGTGCGGCAATTCTCATCCCTGCCTAACCTATGGCTGTAATAGCGTTTGAAATCGGCATTTAAATGCTCACTGTCCATACCTAGGTTTGGCAGTGAGGTGATATGCAATATAGGTTGGCTTTTTTTAAAACGCTTGGTTGGCATGGTTTCTTTTGATTTTTCTGGGCGCGGCAGCGGCTAACAGCTTAAAAAAATAGCTTTCAGCATAGCCCTTCCCATTGCGCAAACATGGGTTTGGCGCGTCTGCGATAACTTTGGCTGTATTATGCCGAGAGTGATAGGCTTCGCAGTATACAAACAGGACACCTCCAGGGCAAGCGCATATACATCGCCAATCAGGCAGACAATGAATTTTTATATAAATCCGTATCATGGCGTTAAGTTTACCGGGCGGGCTACTCATGGTTGGAAGGCCTGCGTATCTGCCTTAAGTGGCAAATTTAGGGAAAAGGTGATTTTCTCCTGATAGTTATAGGGGCTTGTCTTATTCGATTGCGTTGGGTGTGAACTGTCTTTTGAAATTAGGATATAATTAGCGTCTTTTTTTCAAATTATTAAGATTAGCCTATCCGGCATAACGGTATGGCTGTCAGGATACCCTACACATCATGCAAGAAATAAATCCGATAAAAAACAAGATTACCGACCTAAAAAGCCGTGGCGACGCGCTGAGGGGGTATCTTTGACTTCGATAACAAAAGTGAACGATTGGTTGAAGTTTTAAGGGAATTGGAAAACCCGAAAATCTGGGACAAACCCGAACAAGCACAGGCGTTGGGCAAAGAGCGCGGACAACTGGAGTTGGTAGTCAACACCATCCTCGAATTGGAGCGTGGCTTGGCCGATGCCGAAGAACTGTTGTTGATGGCGGTCGAAGAAGACGACGAGGATACCGTCGCTACTGTGGTCGAAGATTTGGACGGCTTTGAGAAACGCGTCGCCGATTTGGAATTTCGGCGCATGTTCTCCGGCGAAATGGATGCCTGTAACGCCTTTTTGGATATCCAGTCCGGTTCCGGCGGTACTGAGGCGCAAGATTGGGCTTCCATGATCGAGCGCATGTTTTTGCGTTGGGGCGAACGCCGGGGCTTTAAGACCGAACTGATCGAAGAATCCGATGGCGATGTCGCGGGCATCAAAAGCGCCACCATCCGCTTTGAAGGTGAATATGCCTTCGGTTGGCTGCGCACGGAAACCGGCGTGCACCGTTTGGTCAGAAAATCACCGTTCGATTCCGGCAACCGCCGCCATACTTCGTTCGCGTCCGTGTTCGTGTCGCCAGAAATTGACGATGACATCGCCATCGACATCAATCCCGCCGATTTGCGTATTGACGTGTACCGTGCCAGCGGCGCGGGCGGCCAGCACGTCAACCGGACCGAGTCCGCCGTGCGTATCACCCATAACCCAACCAACACCGTTGTGCAATGCCAGAGTGACCGTTCGCAGCACAAAAATAAAGACACCGCCATGAAGCAGCTTAAAGCCAAGCTGTACGAACTGGAAATGCGCAAACGCAGCGCCACCCAACAGGCTTTGGAAGACAGCAAATCGGATATTGGCTGGGGCAGCCAAATCCGCTCTTATGTATTGGATCAGTCACGGATTAAGGACTTGCGCACCGGCGTGGAAACAGGCAACCCACAAGCGGTATTGGATGGCGATTTGGATATGTTTATTGAGGCGAGTTTGAAGAGCGGGTTATAGGTTATTGCAAATAAGCAGTTTGGGAAATTATCGTACGCTAATAAGCAATTAGAAAATACAGAGGGCTTAATGAGAAAAATAATTGTCACTGATTTAACAAGATTTTCTAATTTGGATATCGTTTGTATTGCAGGTATAGATATTGTTAATGGAGATTGCATTAGGCCAATGCCCTATCTTAAAACTTCGCGATGCAAAGAATTAAATTTGCTACCGGGTGCAATTCTAGCCGGAAGTTTTAGTAAATCACCAAACATTGAACTCCCGCACACTGAAGACATGAATTATCAAAATTTGCGGTTACTTAGACATTGTTCAGATGCAGAATTTAAAGAAATTTTATCTAATTCATCTTGTCAAAGTATCGAATGCGGTTTTAATGTGTACTTGGAGGAGCGTCAAAAACACATACTGCCAAACTTAAGGCCTTTAAAATCTTTGATTACTGTTTCGGTAAATCCCAATAACATTAACATTGTTCAGGATCAATTTGATTCAAAAAAAATGAAAATCCATTTCACTGATAATGATAATAAAGAATATAACTTTTTACCCATTACTGATCTTGGTTTTTATGGTTATGCTGAGGAACACTATTCAACAGCAAATAATTACAATGAAATTAATTCTGTAATTCGAAGCCAAAAAGAAGTTTTTCTTCGAATTGGTTTGAGTCGTTTTCACAAAAGCCCTCAGAATAAAGAGGGTTTCTGGATAAAAGTGAATGGTATTTATAGTTTTCCTGACTATTTTAAGGATGTCAGAAGGTATAGGTAAATGCAGACTTTTACAATAGGATTTACCCAAAAGACTGCTGAGAAATTTTTTTCGATAATTAAAAACAACAACGTCAGTCGTGTAGTTGATGTGCGTTTAAATGTTACCTCACAATTGGCTGGTTTTACCAAAAAAAACGATCTGGGTTATTTTCTTAGGGAGTTGTGTCAGGCTGATTATGTCCATGTGATTGATTTGGCTCCGACTAAGCCCATGCTTGATGCCTACAAAAACAAAGATATTAGCTGGGAAAGCTATGCTGACAAGTTTATAAACTTAATGTCACAACGTAACATTGAAAGAATTATAGATAAATCTTTAATTGATAATGGTTGCTTATTATGTAGTGAACATCAGCCGCACCAATGTCATAGGCGGCTCGTAGCTGAGTATCTTAATAAGCAATGGGATGAAAATATCAAAATTGTACATTTGTAATGAGTATTCAAGAAATCCCAACAGTTTTTATAGCGTATCCTCATGACTTTTCATGTTATGGGAAGTTTGAAAGGAAAATTACCAAAATCCTGTCAAATCTAAATAATTTTTCTTTAACCTATATAGATGATTATATGGGATTTATTGAAAAAAAATTAGGTTCTGATAAACGGGTTTGCGACAGTGTGCCTCTATCTGATAACAAACGAATTTTAGATGAAATTAGTTATGCTATCATTTTTAATGATAGCGAAAGTTTTTCTGGGCTTATCACTGACCTTTCAAGTAAGAAAATTCCCACAAGGCTTATAGAAACAAGGATAACCAAAGTTGCCAATGTCGATAAAAAAGAAAAATATGATGTTTATATAGGCAGAGGTTCAGACTGGGGGAACCCTTATGTCATAGGCATAGATGGCGATAGGGACGAAGTTATCAGAAAATATCAATATGATTTTGAGCGCGGCTATCTTAAAAGTAGCAAAGAGCAATTGTTACAGTTACGCGGTAAGGTGTTAGGTTGCCATTGTAAGCCATCTGCGTGTCATGGTGACGTTTTAGCGAATTACTTAAATTCGCTTGATGATGGTAAATGATAAATATTCAGCTATGAATGCCCCACTATAACACCGCCCTGTTCCTATTCCGCCGGGATTTGCGCCTAATCGACAATACGGCGTTAAATGCGGCATTGCGTTCAGCCGAGCGGGTAATTGCAGGATTTGTGTTTGACGGACGGCAAATCAATCCGCATCCTTACCAAAGCCAGCCCGCTTTGGGATTTATGGTGCAAGCGTTGGCGGATTTGACGGCGCAGTTTCAGGCTATGGGTGCAGATTTGGCGTTGTTCCAAGGTTCGCCTGTGCAGGTGATCGGCGATTTATGCCGACAACATAACATCCAAGCGGTGTTTATTAACCGTGATTACACCCCGTTTAGCCGCCAACGTGATGCGGAGATTGCCAAGCTGTGCCAGCAATTGCAGATTATGTTGCATAGTTTGCCGGACGCGTTGCTGACCGAACCGGAGCAAGCACTCAAGCAAGATGGCAGTACCTATAAAGTGTTCACGGCTTTTTATAACAACGCTAAAAAAATACCCGTAGCCCCCCCGCAAGCTTTGGCAGAAGGCCATTTTTTACGGGTGGCCTCGACCGCGACGTTGGACAGTATTGCTGTTTCTGGTAAGGGCTTTGCGCAAGGTGGCCGCACGGCGGGATTGCAAAGGCTGGCGCGACTGAAAGATTGCGCCAACTATGCGCTGGAACGCGATTTTCCGGCCTTGTCAGCGACCAGCCAATTGTCGGCGCATTTAAAATTTGGCACGGTGTCGGTACGCGAAGTGTTTTACGCGCTGATCCAGCAATTCGGTGCCGAACATCCCTTGGTGCGGCAATTGTATTGGCGTGATTTTATGACCCATATCGCGTACCATTTCCCCAAGGTGTTCGGCCATGCGTTTATTGATAAATTCGATAGCCTGGTTTGGGATAATGACCCTGTTTATTTTCAAGCTTGGACGGATGGGCAAACGGGGTTTCCCATTGTCGATGCGGGTATGCGTGAGCTAAACGCCACGGGGCTTATGCACAATCGGGTACGGATGATTACGGCCACATTTTTGGTTAAAGATTTACGCATTAGCTGGCAGTGGGGAGAGCGGTATTTCGCCCAGCATTTGCTCGATTATGATCCATGCGTCAACAACGGCAATTGGCAATGGGCGGCCTCGACAGGGTGTGATGCCCAGCCCTATTTTCGGATTTTTAATCCGTGGTTACAGCAACAAAAATATGACCCCAAAGGTGATTACCTGTATCGCTGGTTGCCGGAATTGCGTTCCATGCCGATTAAAACCCTCCATCAATGGCAACATCGGCATTATGGCGACTTTTATCCCGCGCCGATAGTTGACCATAGCGCCGAGGTACAGATCACTAAGGCGCGTTTTCAAGCGGCTAAAGTGCCGTAATGGCTGCCAGCACCCTGTTTTTGCATTTACCCTATAAAATATAGCACCACACTTTAATCCTAAATTCTAAACATTAAAATCATGTCCGACATACAACAAGACGAACAAGAACAAATCAAGCAACGCCGTAGCAAGCTCAATGAGTTACGTGAACAGGCCATTGCGTTTCCCACCGATTTTCGCCGTGATGCCATAGCGGGTGAATTGCTGGCCCAATACGGTGGCAAAACCAAAGAAGAGCTGGAAATCGAGCCTGTGCATGTAAAACTGGCGGGACGGATAATGACTCGGCGGGTTATGGGTAAGGCGAGCTTTTGCCATATCCAGGATATGTCCGGTAAAATCCAATTGTATGTGACCCGCGATGCGTTGCCAGAAGGGCTTTATAACGGGCAATTCAAAAAATGGGACATCGGTGACATTATCGGTGCCGAAGGCGTGTTGTTTAGGACCCAGACTGATGAGTTGAGCGTCAAGGTCGATGCTATCCGTTTGCTGACCAAAGCCCTGCGCCCGTTGCCGGAAAAATTCCACGGCATTGCCGATCAAGAAATCAAATACCGCCAGCGCTATTTGGACTTGATTATGAGCCAGGAGTCACGCAACACCTTTTTTATCCGCTCCAAAATTGTCGCTTATATCCGCCAATTCCTGATTGAACGCCAGTTTTTGGAAGTGGAAACGCCGATGATGCAGGTGATTCCCGGCGGGGCGACCGCCCGTCCGTTCACCACCCATCATAATGCCTTAGACATGAATATGTTTTTGCGCATCGCGCCAGAATTGTATTTAAAGCGGCTGGTGGTCGGGGGCTTTGAGCGGGTGTTTGAAATCAACCGCAACTTCCGTAACGAAGGTCTTTCGACTCGCCATAACCCCGAATTTACCATGCTGGAGTTTTATCAGGCCTATTCTGAATATCAGGATTTGATGGACTTGACCGAAGCTATGTTACGCGGTATTGCCGAAGAAGTGGTCGGGCAGACGGTCATCAGTTATCAGGGTGAGGAATACGATTTTGGCAAGCCTTTCCAGCGCATGACGGTGGTCGAATCTATCCTGCATTTTAATCCTGACTTGACCGCGGCTGATCTTGCCAGCCGCGAAGCGGCGGCGGTGGTGGCTGAAAAATTGCGCCTGCCCGTTAAAGACAGCTATGGCTTAGGCAAAATCCAGATTGAAATTTTTGAAAAAACCGTTGAAAGCCGTCTGATGCAGCCGACCTTCATCACCGCTTATCCGGTGGAAGTCTCGCCGCTGGCCAGACGCAACGACATTGACCCGCACGTCACCGACCGTTTTGAGTTTTTTGTCGGCGGGCGCGAAATTGCCAACGGCTTCACCGAGTTGAACGATGCCGAAGACCAAGCAGCGCGTTTCCAAAAACAAGTGGCGGAAAAAGAAGCGGGCGATGATGAGGCCATGCACTTTGATGCCGATTATATCGTGGCCTTGGAGCACGGTATGCCGCCAACGGCAGGCGAGGGCATTGGTATCGACCGTTTGGTGATGCTGTTCACCGATTCGCCTTCCATCCGTGATGTGCTATTGTTCCCGCACATGCGGCCTAAGCTTTAGGCGTTCCGCAGGGCAAATGCTATCCGGCATGAAGGTCGGTGTTGGCAAGTCCACCACCTCCTTCATGGCGGAAAAGTGCGGTAAACATACCCAGCCACACGTTTATCATGGCCTCTTATGTTTAATTGGCAACGCACCAATATAAAGATAGGGGTATCCTGATAGTGCGCGTACAATGCTTGGCAATTATTTAATTTTAAAAGGAAAATGATTGTGAAGAATTTAGCGGGCGTGATGGCGGTAGTGGTTTTAAGCGTATGGGCAAGCTTTGTTTATGCCGATATCCCATTGGAATCGAAAGATGACATGCACGGGACTTGGAAGCTGCAATATACCAAAAATTCTTTGACCGCCAAAGAAACGGTGCCGCGAGAAGATTCGTGGGTATTTAATGGTGGCAAAGTGACCATCATCAATATTGCCCGTGAAGGCGGACATTATGACCAAGTGCCGCTGAATTATGAAATTGATAACGGTAAGTTAAAAGTACCGTTTGTAGGCCGTTCAGGGTTTGATACCTTCACCTTAGTGGAGCGCACGGCTGACACTATGACCTTAAAAGGGAAATTCGGCGAGCTGTATTATTTTGTCAAGAAATAGCTAGGGATTGTCGCAACGGCTGGGTTAAAGCTTGCCGCCAAGTAAAGGGGTAGGGACGTTGCGTGGCAACGTCCCTACAAGGTAAAGGCTAGACTTTGGGTGCTGGAGTTAAGGATTTAATTCCAGCACCGCCAGTAAAGCTAGGCTTGCTGTTTAGAAAAAACCAACTGCCCTTCATCGTTGACCGCCACGTTTATCACGTCACCGCCGACAAAATGCCCCGCCAAAATATCTTGGGCCAATGGGTTTTCCAGATGTTGTTGGATGGCCCGCTTCATAGGCCTTGCGCCATAAACCGGATCAAAACCCGCTTCACCCAATAAGTCCAAGGCCGCGTCGCTGATGACAAAACCAATATCACGGTCTTGCAGGCGTTGGCGTAAGAAATCGATTTGGATGCCGGAGATGGCACGGATTTGTTCGCGTCCTAAGGGGTGGAACACGACCGCTTCATCAATGCGGTTGATGAATTCAGGGCGGAAATGTTGGCTGACTTTTTCCATCACCGCCGATTTCATGACCGGATACAAAGTTTCGCCCGCCAATTCTTGGATGATGTCCGAGCCTAGGTTAGAGGTCATGACAATCACGGTGTTCCTAAAATCCACCGTCCGGCCTTGGCCATCGGTCAAACGCCCGTCATCCAAGACTTGCAACAAGACATTGAAGACATCAGGATGGGCTTTTTCAATCTCATCCATCAGGATCACCGAATAAGGCCTACGCCGTACCAGTTCGGTCAAATACCCGCCTTCTTCGTAACCGACATAGCCAGGAGGTGCGCCGATTAGCCGCGCCACCGAATGCTTTTCCATAAACTCGGACATGTCGATACGCACCATCGCGTCGGTGGTGTCAAACATAAACTCCGCCAAGGCCTTGCACAATTCGGTCTTACCGACACCCGTAGGCCCCAAAAACAGGAACGAACCGTTCGGGCGGTTGGGGTCGGATAAGCCGGCGCGGGAGCGGCGTATGGCGTTGCTGACCGCTTTTAGGGCTTCCGGTTGGCCTATCACCCGTTTGCTTAAGGACTCTTCCATACGCAACAATTTGTCACGTTCACCTTCGAGCATTTTCGAGACGGGGATACCCGTCCATTTCGACACCACTTCGGCGATTTCCTCATCGGTGACTTTGTTGCGTAACAAAGTCATTTTTTTGGTTTCCGCAGGTACTGTTTGGTTTAGCTGCTGTTCCAACGCCGGAATAATGCCGTATTGTAATTCGGCTTGCCGTGCCAAATCATTGGCGCGGCGGGCGGCCTCCAGTTCGGTTTTGGCATGTTCCAATTTTTCTTTGATAGAGGCGGAACCTTGCAGCGATGATTTTTCGGCTTTCCAGATTTCTTCCAAATCGGAATATTCCTTTTCCAGATCAGCAATTTCGTCTTCAAGGATTTCCAAGCGTTTTTTCGAGGCGTTGTCCTTTTCCTTTTTCAGCGCGACTTGCTCAATTTTTAACTGGATCAACCGCCGGTGCAGCCTGTCCATCACTTCCGGTTTGGAATCAATTTCCATGCGGATACGGCTGGCGGCTTCATCTATCAAATCAATCGCCTTGTCAGGCAATTGCCGGTCAGCAATATAACGGTACGACAAGGTGGCGGCGGCAACGATGGCGGGGTCGGTAATTTCCACGCCGTGATGCACCTCGTATTTTTCTTTCAGGCCGCGCAAAATGGCGATAGTGTCTTCAACCGAAGGCTCATCCACCAGGACTTTTTGGAAACGGCGTTCCAAGGCGGCATCTTTCTCGACATATTTGCGGTATTCATCCAATGTGGTGGCACCGACACAGTGCAGCTCGCCACGGGCCAATGCAGGTTTTAGCATGTTGCCCGCATCCATCGCCCCTTCGGCCTTACCCGCCCCGACCATGGTATGCAGTTCGTCAATAAAGAGGATGACTTGGCCTTCTTGTTTAGCCAAGTCATTTAACACCGCTTTCAGGCGCTCTTCAAATTCGCCCCGGAATTTTGCCCCGGCAATCAACGCCGCCATATCCAAGGCCAGCACTTGTTTGTGCTTCATGCCTTCCGGCACTTCACCGTTGACAATGCGTTGCGCCAAGCCTTCAACTATCGCGGTTTTGCCAACCCCTGGCTCACCGATCAGCACCGGATTGTTTTTGGTGCGCCGTTGCAACACTTGGATGGTGCGGCGGATTTCATCGTCACGGCCAATCACAGGGTCGAGCTTGCCTTGTTCGGCGCGTTCGGTCAGGTCAATGGTATATTTTTTTAAGGCTTGGCGTTGGTCTTCGGCATTGGCATCGTTGACCGCAGCACCCCCGCGCATGGCATCAATGGCCTGTTCCAATAAGGCCTTAGTCACACCGTATTTTTTCAGCAACTCATTCAGCACGCCTTTTTCCTCGCAAGCGGCGAGCAGGAACAATTCGCTGGAAATGAACTGGTCTTGGCGTTTTTGTGCCAGCTTATCCATTAGGTTAAGCAAGCGTGTCGATTCATTGGAGAGCTGGACATCGCCGCCGGAACCGCTGACGGTGGCGATACGGTCGAGCATTTTGCCCAAGTCCTGGCGTAAGGGGGCGGTGTTGACATTAAGTTGGGTCAAAAGCGGCTTGACGCTGCCGCCTTCCTGATCGAGCAACGCACCCATGATATGAATCGGTTCTATAAATTGGTGGTCTTTACCCAAAGCCAAGCTCTGGGCATCGGCAAGTGCGGATTGGAACTTGCTGGTTAATTTATCCATGCGCATAGTGATAGCCTGTTAAGTGTGTTTTATCAGTTGCTAATATGGGGGGGCTTGGCAGGGGTTTCAAGCAAGTAAGGAAATATTTACAGGCATAATTTAATTATTTCTGCCAAAGAGTCGGTTAATATAACCAGAATTGTTCCGATGTTTTAGCCAATGGCCGCCGATTGCGCCCGCCTTGTCCTGGGTGCGTATAAGGTGGTGCTATGGCGATGGCGGGAGAAGAATGGTTTCCAGAAAAATGTGCACGATATCGAGTCTTTTTTTAACCCACTAAATTTAAGAGAAACTGTTTATGGCTGAAAAACCTGCAATGCCCAAACATCCTTATAAAGAACAGCCAGATAAGGCTTTTTGGAAAAAAGTTGTCAGTGACACCTACCCTTTGGATATCAGCGAATGGTATGTAAAAAAATTTCCTATCTCTGATAGGCCCATTGCCACGGCAGGCAGTTGTTTTGCCCAGCATATCGGCAAACAGCTTAAGGATCAGGGCTTTAATTTTATGGATGTCGAACCGGCACCGGAATTTTTGGATAAGGCCAGCCATCTTGATTTTGGTTATGGCATGTATTCGGCCCGTTATGGCAATGTCTACAGTTCAAGGCAATTGGTGCAATTATTTCAAAGGGCTGTCGGTGAGTTTATGCCAGAAGAAGCCTTTTGGCATAAAGACGGCGGTTATGTTGACCCTTTTCGTCCGACTATTGAGCCAGTGCCCTTTGTCAGCATAGAGGAGCTTACTATCCATAGGGATTATCATTTGCAGTGTGTCAGGACATTGTTTAAAGATGCCCAAGTTTTTGTCTTTACATTAGGGCTAACAGAAACGTGGGTCTCTAAACGGGATGGTTCAGCGTATCCGGTAGCACCTGGTGTTTCAGGTGGTGTGTATGATCCTGACAAATATCAGTTGTTGAACTTGTCATGCGAAGATGTTATCCGGGATATGGAAACTTTCTTTAAAATGGTCAGGCAACTCAATAATAAAATGCGCTTTATTCTGACGGTTTCTCCTGTCCCATTAATGGCGACTGCTACGGATGCCCAAGTAGTTGTGGCGACCATGTATTCTAAGTCGGTATTGCGTGCCGCTGCGGGTTTCCTTGCGGATAAGTACCGTTTTGTCGATTACTTTCCGTCTTATGAAATTATTTCTGCTCCAGTCATGCGTGGACAATTTTATAATCCTGATATGAGGACAGTATCACATTATGGCGTTGAACATGTGATGAAACAGTTCTTTAAAGAACATCAACCCCCAAAAGGCGGCAAGCTAAAAAAAGGCAATCAGGCTGGACAAAAAGATGAAGTCGATGATGATGTGCGTTGTGATGAAGAATTATTGGCCGTTTTTGGAGATTAATCGATGAAAGCCATCATTATTGGGGATTCGCATACGGCCGCCCTTAAGTTAGGTGCTGATATACTAAAGGGCCAAGAGGACTGGCCTTCGGAATATCAAGTTGAGGTGGAAAGATTGGGTGGTGCAAATAGCATGGTGAACCCGTACTTCATCGACAGGGGCGATTACGCCGAAATTATCAATGAAAAGCAGGCAAAGAATATACAAAGGCTGCCGTTTGTCGAAGAAGGGAGCCAGTGCGCCTATTATGGCTTTTCTGGGCCGTTACATGCGAGCAGGTTATGGCGGCGGCAAATGAATTGGCCAAATTTTACGCCATTTGCACCAAAAGGAAACCAAGCTCCGATTTCAACCGGCTTATTGAAGCATGTTGTTTTTCAGGAACAGATTTATACCATGCAATTGGTTGAACTGCTAAAGCGTGTGGGTATTAAGCTTTTTGTCATTGAAGCGCCAAAACCATACAGGCATCATCGCATATTGGAAAAGGTAAGTCCTGACATCATTTCTTATATCGATAGGTTTTACAAAAATGCCATGAAAGACTGGTTAGAATCGAAAGGTGTGCCTATCATAAGCATACCCAGCCATTGTTATGATGCGGATGGGTTTATGTATGACACCTTTAGAAATGAGGCGTTGGATGATGGATTACATGCAAGCAAAGAATTTGGGGCATTAATGATTAATGAAGTTATCAAGTTCCTGAAATCACAGGGCTGATTGGATTCATAAATATTGCCCGTCATTGCGGCAATCCACTATCCTGATGGGATTGCCGCAATGATTGTCATTTATCCAAGAAAATAGGCAAAGAGTTGGGCTTATGAAAAATCTTATTTATTTAGTCCTGTTATTGTGGGGCAATATCGTCATGGCCGCTGAAGATCCGGCATTGCGTAAATCCCGCTTGTTTATACTCTCCGGGCAATCGAACATGGTCCGCCTCGACCCTGGTTTAACGTTTACACCAACGTTAAAAAAAGCTTTTCCAGACGATGACATTGTCGTAATTAAAGATGCCAAAGGAGGGAAACCGATTAGCCGCTGGTATAAAAAAGCAGTACCTGAAACCGGTGATAAGGCTGCTGGGATAGGCGATCTTTATGATCGGTTAATCGGCAAAGTAAAGGCCGAAATTGACAAAAAACAATTTAGCACCATAACTTTTGTTTGGATGCAGGGCGAGAGTGATGCCAAAGATGGTCATGGGGATCAATATGAAAGCGAATTGCGTGGTGTGATTGGCCAGTTAAAGCAAGATATGCAACGAGATGACCTTTATGTGGTGCTGGGGCGTATCAGTGACTTTGGTTTACAGCACCAAAAACTCAAAAGTGATTGGGAAAAGGTGCGCAATGCCCAGATGCACATAGCCGAAACTGAACCTTACACAACGTGGGTTGACACGGACGACCTTAATGGCGATAACGATAGGCTGCATTATACTGATGACGGCTATCTGAAATTCGGTGCCAGGCTGGCGCAAGCGGCTATTGCCCTGCTGAAGAAATAACGCTTAATTTTCACTGACAAACGGCATGACAAGCACTATCTACCACGCCATCCCCGGTTATCGGCAACTGAAATAATTGCGCACCGCCTTGGCGATTGCCCAAGGCTGTGTGCTGTTAAGCGCCTTGCAGCGCGAGATTGAGAATACGGTGTCGCAAGACCAGGCAAAGCGGGTGACGTATTTGACCGAGCTGTTCTCGCGTATCCATCGGGAAATATTTTTTGATTGGAGAGAGCAGGCCACGGTCAGCCATAGGCCGGGCAACATGCCCGATGCCGCCAAGCGCAAGCTGTTTCGGGAAACCATAGAATGGCTGGTGTTGGACGGTGATGACAATAAGGACACCGCGATTTTTGACAATAACGGCTTTGTCATCCGGACCGACAACATTGCCGAACGTTTGAGCGTGTTTTACCAAAAAATGCGGGCGGTCAGGCCGTTCACCTACGGCAACCGTATCACGCTGGATTTGTTTATGGTGGCTTTGGGCAAACTGCCCGCCTTTAAGGCCGTTTATGAACAAGGCATTGATTTTCGGCGGTTGGCAAAGCATGACCCGATGGCTTTGCACCATCAAGACAGCCACCTTGCCGACATTACCCGGGCTTTTCAACACGCTTTAGATCCGGCGCGGAGCCGCAGCTTGCAAAATGTCGCCAATGGTTATGGCAAGTGGCCGGAAAACAAAAAATTTGTGTTGGGCATCCCGTTTTTGTCGCATAAAACCTCGGATGGCATCGATTGTCTGGTTACGGTCAACGGTGGCCTGGTCCCCTTAGCCAGCATTCGGGAAGAATTGTTTTTGCCCGGTAAGCAATTCGCCGATTATCCCTTAAGCCTGTCCGCGCAGGTGATTGCTTACTTGCCCGATACTGAGGCCTTACGCCCGGCGCGGGCCATTGAAATTGACGGTATCTGTATCGGCGAAAATGGCTTGGCGCCGTTATTCTGCCTGGATGTCAATATCTTGACGGGCTTGCGCGCCCCTGGGCATACCGAGTTGGTCGAACTCATCAAACAGTGTGCGGGTGAAGGCGTGACCATTTACAAGCTGGCCCATAACGAAGCTTTAAAACAGCAATTGTTACAGGCGGCGGAAGGCGATGAGCGTTTGTACCGTGGGGTGGAGATTGCCTATCAGCGCATCTGCAAGATGACCGACAAACTGGAAAAGGCCAGAAGCGACATTTTTGAAGGCAAAACCCCCGATGCCAACCCTAAGCTGTTTATGAGCATGGGCGGGGCGGGTTCTGGCAAAACGGCGGTCGAAGAGATTGCCGCTGCCCAGTGCGGCGACAATTTTGTCATCGCCTCGTTGGATGAGTTCCGTAAGCTCAGCGACTTATATACAGTGCTGACCGCCGCCAGCCATCACAGTGATGATTATGTGTTTGTCGAACCGTTCGCCAACCGCTTGCGCGGGGTCGTTTCCGATTATGCCAGGGCC
>JAQTNZ010000016.1 GCA_028713595.1 Methylovulum sp.
GACTTTAAAATTGCTTTGGACACGCCAATACTCGCTACCTTCATAGGTGCTTAGCTCAATCACGGCCGGATCATTGGCAGGCTCAGTTTGGAAAGTGACGGGTTGGTTAAGCTTCCAGCCGCTACGGGAAAAATAATGGGCGACACTGCCTATCGCATCTTCAGGATGCCAGATGTCGCGGCGGCCATCATTGTTAAAATCAACTGCCAGACGGCGGAAGCTGCTGGGCATAAACTGCCCCAAGCCCATCGCCCCCGCCCAAGAACCGACCGGTTGGCGTGGCTCGTAACCTTCTTCGCGGGTCATTAACAGAAAATTTTCCAACTCCTCAGTGAAAAACTTTTCCCGTCTATGGGTGTCAAACGCCAATGTGGTCAAGGCATCAAAAATACAGGTTTTGCCAATATTTTTGCCAAAATACGTTTCTACGCCAATGATGGCGACAATATATTCAGGGTCAACGCCGTAGGTGGCGCTAGCCCGCTCCACAGCATCGGCATGGGCGCGCCAAAATTCCACGCCGTTATTGATATGGGCTTCGGTCAGGAATTTGTTGCGGTAACGGGTCCAACTGCCTTTTTTCGGTTTGCTAGGGCCGGTGTAAGGTGGGGGGCTTTCCAGGCTGATCACCGATTCCAAGCGATGGGCTTGTGAAAACAAGCCGTTGAGGTAATCTTCTGAAAAGCCATGTTTGCTGACCATGTGCCGGATGAAGTTTTGCACCGGATAATAGCCCGCATAATCGCCTGTGACCGACGGTGCCGAATAATTTTCTTCAGCCATACTCGGTGTATCGGAGCCAGTGTAAGGCTCAAGGGGCTGGATTTGCGGTTCGGGCATGGGCTTGATCGAGACGGTTTTGCCCGGCAGGCTGGTTTGTTGCACTGGTTTGCTGGCACAGCCTGCCAATAAAATGACGACGAGTGATGTACAGGTAAGTTTGTGGGTCATGGCTGTTACGGGAACCTCTTGAGTTACTAAAAATATCTATGCAGGGCAGGGGGATTGTGACAATCCGCCATGATTAGATGATAATTACAATTTTACTAAGAACCTAGTAGAATAGCTAAGATTATGTTGTAGGAAAATGACAGCATTAAAATAAAAAATTATTGAGCCGTTTCCTGACGAATAATTCCCCGTTGCGGGACAATTTTTGGAAACGGAGAGACTCGATACCTATCGATCAAACATGTTTATTGAGGTGAGCGTGGAGCTAAGCGGCGCACAAATTCTAGTCCAAAGCCTTAAAGATGAAGGCGTGGAATATATTTTCGGTTATCCGGGCGGGGCGGTGTTGCATCTGTATGATGCCATTTTCCAGCAAGATGCCGTCAAACACATCCTGGTCCGTCATGAGCAAGGGGCGACCCATGCCGCAGACGGTTATGCGCGTGCCACTGGCAAGCCGGGGGTGGTGCTGGTCACATCAGGGCCAGGGGCGACCAATGCCGTGACCGGTATTGCTACGGCCTATATGGATTCCATCCCTATGGTCATCATTTCCGGGCAAGTGCCGTCACCGGTGATTGGCAGCGATGCTTTCCAAGAAGTGGATATGGTGGGGATCACCCGTCCGTGCGTAAAGCATAATTTTTTGGTCAAGGATGTCACCAAATTGGCGGAAACGGTCAAAAAGGCCTTTTATGTCGCCACTACCGGTCGCCCTGGGCCGGTCGTGGTGGATATTCCCAAAGACATCACCGACCCACATATCAAAGTCCCTTATAAATATCCAAAAAAAGTCTCGATGCGTTCTTACCATCCGGCGGTCAATGGCGATAAGGAACAAATAAAAAAAGCGGTCGGGCTATTGTTGGCGGCGCAAAAGCCAGTGATTTATTCAGGCGGTGGCGTGGTGTTGGGCGAAGCCAGCAAAGAGCTGACTGAGTTTAGCCAACTGTTGGGTTTCCCCATCACCAACACCTTGATGGGCTTGGGTGCCTATCCGGCGACTGACAAGCAGTTTATCGGCATGTTGGGGATGCACGGCACTTACGAAGCCAATATGGCTATGCACGAAAGCGACCTGATTATCGCCATCGGCGCCCGTTTTGATGACCGGGTGACCGGAAAGCTGGACATGTTTTGCCCTTATGCCAAAATTATCCACATTGATATTGATCCGGCTTCCATTTCCAAAACGGTCAAGGTCGATGTGCCGATTGTCGGCGAAGTCAAAAATGTCTTGGAACAAATGATTGACTTGCTGAAAGACCATAAGGCCAAGCCACAGAAAAAGCCCCTGGAAGCGTGGTGGCGACAAATAGATCAATGGCGGTCATTGCAATGCCTGGAGTTTGACCGTGAAAGCCCGCTGATTAAGCCACAGTTTGTCATTGAGCAACTGTATGCGGTCACGAAGGGCGATGCCTATGTCACTTCCGATGTCGGCCAGCACCAAATGTGGGCGGCGCAATACTATAAATTTGACAAACCCCGCCGTTGGATCAATTCCGGTGGCTTAGGGACGATGGGCTTTGGCTTGCCGGCGGCTATCGGTGTCAAATTGGCGTTTCCTGATGCCGAGGTCGCCTGTGTCACCGGTGAGGCCAGCATCCAAATGTGCATACAAGAATTGTCAACGGCGTTGCAATACAAAACCCCCATTAAGATTATCAACTTAAATAACCGTTATATGGGTATGGTCAGGCAATGGCAGGAGTTCACTTACGAAAGCCGTTATTCCCATTCTTATATGGACACCATCCCTGAATTTGTCAAATTGGCGGAAGCCTATGGTCATGTCGGGATGCGTGTGGAGCGCCCTGAGGATGTCAGGGAAGTTTTGGAAGCGGCTTTTGCCTTAAAAGACCGCACCGTGTTCGTAGACATCATTACCGATCGGACGGAAAACGTCTATCCGATGATCGAAGCGGGCAAAGGCCATCATGATATGAAATTGCGGGTAGCGACAGGCACTTCAACAGACAGGGAGTTGGCATAATGCGGCATATCATTTCCATTCTGATAGAAAACGAAGCCGGGGCGCTGTCACGGGTGGCGGGGCTGTTTTCGGCGCGGGGCTACAATATCGAATCGTTAAACGTGGCGATCACCGAAGACCCTAGCTTGTCGAGAATGACTTTAGTGACCCGTGGCAATGAACAAATTGTTGAGCAAATCGTCAAGCAGCTCAATAAGTTGATTGACGTGGTCAAGCTCGTTGATTTGGCGGAATCGCCGCATATCGAGCGTGAGCTGATGATGGTCAAAATCAAGACCACCAGCCATACCCGTACGGAAATCCGCAGCCTGACGGAAATTTTCCGTGGCAAGGTGCTGGACGTGACGGCAACCACCTATGTCGTTGAAATGACCGGCCCTTCCGAAAAGCTGGATGCGTTTGTCGCCGCCATCGACCCGGACACCATCATTGAAGTTGTCCGCTCTGGGCCTACCGGCATTTCACGCGGTGAAAACGGTTTGTGCCTGTAAGGCTTGCTTTTTGGGTTCATGATTGCACTTATAGATTTGGAGCAAATAGCACGGGATAAACTGGTTGATGCAGACTGTCTATTTAAAGGCAATCGGTTTGATGGGGCGGTTTATCTGGCTGGTTATGCCTTGGAAATTGCCCTTAAGGTTAGGCTTTGTAAAAATAACGGCTTATCCGGCTTCCCCGAAAACAGCAGCGAATGCGACAAGTTAACAAAGCAATGGTTTAGCCATAGCTTGATAAAGTTAGAAAGTCATAGCGGCCTAAATTTATCATCATCACATTTAACGGAGTGGTCAATCGTTAAAAATTGGGATGTGGAGGCCCGTTATAAAAACAGCCAAGCTTCTCGATTTGGTGCGCGTGATTTTCTCGATAGCGTACAAACTTTACTGGCTATTATCATATAGGCTAATTATGAGCGAATTTTATGCAAAAATTGAGCACGTTAGCAAAATACTTATCGGGCAATACGGTGATTTCACCTTTTTTGGCTTGGCTAAACTTAAGATAAGCCCTAAGAAATGGGATGTGATCGTGTGTGCCGATGGGTTGCCAAAAAGGGAAAAAGAGGCGGTTCGGCTTGTTGTCGGCGAACTGCAAAAAACGTTGACGGAAAGCGAGTTGGCCATCCTTTCCGGTGTTGTCGTTTTGGATAAAAATGAGATTTTTATAAAGGGATTACAGGATTTGGTTGCTGCCCGACAAGAAAAAATTTATAAAAACATAACCGTCTCAAACCTATCCATTAAGGAGCTGCGTATTTTGCAACTGGCCGGTTTTAGTCAGGAAGCTAGGTATTTTGATTCCCTAGGAATAAATGATCCGAAAAACCAAGGGCATAAAGATAGGCTGGTTGCATAATGGCCAAAAAAGCAAATTATCTGACAGTTAGTCAGGCAACGCTAATGGCCGCATGGGTTCAAAAATCAAATGCTGTTATCGGTGTGGCCAATTTTAAACAAAATTAACATAGAAACATTTAATAAAAACTAAGGAAACATTACATGCAAGTTTATTACGACAAAGACGCCGACTTATCTATCATTAAAGCAAAAAAAGTGGCGATTATCGGTTACGGTTCACAAGGCCATGCCCACGCGCTCAACCTGAAGGAATCAGGCGTTGAAGTGGTCGTCGGCCTGCGGGCGGGTTCGCCTTCCGTGGCTAAGGCGCAAGCCTGTGGTTTGGCGGTGTTGGATGTTGCCGATGCCGTTGCCGCCGCTGACATCGTAATGATTTTGACCCCTGATGAGTTCCAGGCGCAACTGTATAAAAACGAAATTCTGCCCAACATCAAACAAGGCGCCGCTTTGGCTTTTGCCCACGGCTTCTCGATTTTGTATAACCAAGTCGTGCCGCGTGCGGATTTGGATGTCATCATGATCGCCCCGAAAGCCCCAGGCCATACCGTGCGCTCCGAATTTGTCCGTGGCGGCGGCGTGCCTGACCTGATTGCCGTGCATCAGGACGCGTCAGGCATGGCGAAATCCATCTGCTTGTCTTATGCCTCGGCTATTGGCGGTGGCCGTTCCGGCATTATTGAAACCACGTTCCGTGATGAGGCGGAAACGGATTTGTTCGGTGAACAAGCGGTTCTGTGCGGTGGTGCGGTCGAATTGGTCAAAGCCGGGTTCGAAACCTTGGTGGAAGCCGGTTATGCGCCAGAAATGGCCTATTTCGAGTGTCTGCATGAGCTGAAACTGATTGTGGACTTGATGTATGAAGGCGGCATTGCCAATATGAACTACTCCATCTCCAATAACGCCGAATACGGCGAATACGTCACCGGCCCTAGAGTCATCAACGAAGAAAGCCGTTGGGCGATGCGTGAAGCCCTGAAAAATATCAGAAATGGCGAATACGCCAAACAATTCATTATGGAAGGCGCGACCAACTATCCAGAAATGACCGCCAAACGCCGTCTGAACGCCGAGCATCCGATTGAAGTGGTCGGTGCGCAATTGCGGAGCATGATGCCTTGGATTAAAGCCAACCAAATTGTTGACAAAAGCAAGAACTAGGCGTTTTGGTAGCTCGCCCGCTTATCAACGGCGGCGACCTACATAAGGCCATACATTAAGCCGCCGGGTATTTCTTGTAGAGGGAATGCGGCGGTTTTTTTATTGCCGCACCCTCTCAAACGCCCGCCGTTTGTAACATAAATAAAGCCAAAACTGGCCGATACCCGTACTGTCCAAGCCATTTTGGCGCGGCAAGCTGGCCCTTGCGCTTGCCCTCTCTCCCTTCATAAACCATCAATCCCACGTTTTCCAACATCCGGCTTTTATGAGACTAATTTCAACTGTTCTACTTATTGTGTTGCTGGCGGCTATCTGTGGTTGGCTCAGTAACCGACCTCAAGATGCGGGCGCCGATGTCCCGCAAGGCAAGCTTAATAGCCTGTCTTTTGCGCCGTTTTGGGAAGGTCAGGGGCCTTTGGACGCGGTGTTCCCAAGTGTTGCGCAATTGGACTCGGATTTGCGCCTGTTGAGCGAAAAAACCCGCTCCATCCGCACTTATGCCAGTGATGAAGGCACGATGCCGGAAATCCCCGCCTTGGCGCGCAAATACGGCTTGACCATGATCCAAGGGGCTTGGCTGGGTGGTATCGAAAAAACCAATAAGTTGGAGGTTGACGAGGTCATCCGCTCCGCCAACGCCAACCCGGATGTGGTCAAGCGGGTGATTGTCGGCAATGAGGTGTTGTTGCGCGGTGATCTGGAGATAAAAGAGCTGATCCGCTATATCAGGGCGGTCAAGCAGGCGGTCAAGCAGCCGGTATCTTATGCCGATGTCTGGTCGATATACATGAAATACCCTGAATTGATGAAGGAAGTCGATTTTATCACTGTCCATATCTTGCCCTATTGGGAAGACGAGCCGATTCCTGTGGATCAGGCGCCAGGGCATATCGAACGCATTTATAAGCAAATCCAACACAAAGCCCAGGCGGTCGCTCAGGACAAGCCCATTTTGATTGGCGAATCAGGGTGGCCTAGCGAAGGCCGCCAGCGTGGTTGGGCCGTGCCTGGTGTGGTCAATGAAGCCAAATTCATCAGGGGTCTGATTGGTGTGGCCAATGCCAATGGTTTTGACTACAACATTGTCGAGGCGATTAACCAGTCTTGGAAAAGTGAATTGGAAGGCGTGGTCGGTGCCAATTGGGGCTTGTTTTCGGTCGATAGGGAAGAGGTGTTCCCATTGACGGGCGCGGTCTATGAAGATCCGCACTGGCATCAGGCATGGCTGGCCGCCATTGCCTTGTTTGTCGGCGGGGCCTTGGCTGGCCGTAAACCTTTACGGCCATTGCCGTTGTTGCCGTTGGCGGGGTTGTTGGTGATGGGGCAGGTGTTTGCCTTGTTATGGACGCATCAGGTCGAGTTGTTGTGGTATACCAGCTATACGCTGTGGCAACGCTTCTTGACGCTGTTGACCGTTGGTCTGAACGCGGCGCTGGCGGGGTTGATGCTGCAATACGCTTATGTTTTGTTGGCAAAACAATTGGTCAGCGAAAAGTTTGCAGGCTGGTTTTATCAGCTATACTTAGGGTTCGGTGGTTTTGCGCTGTTCAAAACGCTTTATTTGGCGATCAATGGCCGTTATATCAGTTTCCCGCTGCTGACTATGGCGATTGCGGTGACGGGCATGGTCGCGCTGATGCTGATAGGGATCGCAACCCAACGCAACGAGGGTTCTGGCATCGCGTTGTTGCCGGACAGCAAACGCCATCCTCAGGAAAAATGGCTGGGCTACGCGTTGCTGGCGGCGGGTTTGGCGCTGATTATCGGTGAGGCCGTGGAATTTTTCCAAAGCCGCGATTTGATCTTGGCTTATCCGGGATGGGGCGGGCGGTTGGCGCTATCGTTACGTTTTACCTTGACCAACCGGCAACTGGCGCAATGGCTGATGTGCTTGCTGGTGCTGGCTGCACCCTTGTGCTTTATTAAGGGCAAAAATAAGGCGGTAATCGGTTGATTATGCTATGATTACCGTCAAATGCCAAAGCACTTGGCCTTGACGGTAAGCGTTTAATTAGGCGCTGACCTGGGCGATCCAGTCTTGCAGATTGTAATAATTGGTGATGCGGGCGACTTTATGGTCACGGACATCAAAAAACGCACCGGCGGGTAAGCGGTATTTTTGTCCTTGCGCTATCGGTAAACCCTCGTCGGTTTGTAAATATTCGCCAAGCACGACGAATTCGGCGGCGGCACGGCTACCGTCGGCAGTGGCCATGATGACCATATCGGCCAATTGCTCTTTGTAGTTGTGGTTCATGCAGGCCATAAACTGGGTAAACGCTTCCTTGCCGATTTCCCGCCTGCCTTGGTTAATGTCATGGATGACATCATCGGTGAGCAAATTCAAAAAAGTGTCCATATCTGCGCTATTAAAAGCGGCATAGTATTGTTCAATAAGGTTTATGGTGTCTTGATTCATAAGAGTCCTGTCAGCAAAAATCAGGTTAAAAGATGCCCATTTTATAATTAATTAAGCAATTGGTGCGGATTATTTTGCCAGCCCCTTAACGGTGAATAATGCACAAACGATTTTGTTGGTCAACGGGCTTGTAAAATGATAATTTAGTTCTATTCTCTAACTTTAACCCATAAAATAATAATTAATGGCCGTTGATCCTGATTTGATTGTTTGTCACAACGAAGACAAAAACCAGCCTTTGCAGGGGGTGCCGTTTTTTTGTTTACAAAATGCCAATACGCTGTATTCCCCAGAGCTGTTAGGCTATGCCGATTTTTTGCAAAAAGTCGTCTTCCGTATTGCCAGAAGGCCCAAAAACCTAATAGCCCATATCCAGCGGATTTATTTGTGTTTCCAGAAGGATTTGAATGAACAGTTGTTCGCAGCTATTGTTGATTTTTTGGTCATTTTAAACAAGCGTGGCTCGGCTATCAGTTGGCGGATATTGGTGGGGACAAAATCCCGCCTCAGCCCCGCCCAATTTACGCTGATTAAAGATTATTTGAAGGATGAGTTTGCTGACCCCCTGTTGTTGAAAGGCAACCAGTATTCTATTTGTAGCAGGGGCATCACCGGGGTAAGCGAACTGGTGCGCCATATCGACACGCAAGGCCAGCCCGAGCATGATCCCTTGGACATAGCGCTTGACCATATTGAGTATAGCCAATTGGAAGAAGCCAAACAAGTGCTTGAAAAAGCAGTATTAAAACAACCAAAACGAATGGAGTTGCAGCACGAATTATTGGCTCTCTATCGATCAACACGAGATCCGGAAGGGTTTAATAATATGTTAAGTGAATTAAAACGCTTGGAGTTGGATATAATTGATGAATGGAATCAACTGAACAATTTCTTTGAAGGTCAAAATGGCAATGGATAAAAATAAAAATCCATTAAAAGTTGCGTTGCATGGCATGGATGAGCGTAGCTATAAAATGATGGCAATGTATTTGCAGGGGCCTTGCAAAGGTGCTGCTATGGTGGTCAATGGCCAAAGTGCCGAGGTTGATATTTTTGATGCGGATTCGCTCACCGGCCAGCAGCTTTTAAAAGCGCATTTTGACAAAAAATCGCCCAAACCGGTCATTATCCTATCCCTCAACGAACAAGGCCTTGAACAGGGTCTGCGTGTCAAAAAACCGGTAAAAACAGAAGATATGCTGTCCGCCATTGCCCAAGCCAGGGGCTTGCTTGGGGGAAAAGCGGTGTCAAGCCCACATCCGGCTTCAGGCACAATGGCGGGCAGGGAAGCTGCCCCCATCGAGGCTGAAAAACCCATCCTAAAAAGCTATGTCATTGAAACTGACGAGCAGAAAAAAACCTCCAAGCATGAGGCTGCCATGCAGCTCAATGAGAAGTCCTTCGGGGCTTTTATTGGCAATGTCGCGGGCGTTGATGTCAATGACCCCAAGCAATTTGCCAAGGCCAGTTACAACCCCAAAGACTATTTTCAAGGTTATGTCGAATCGGCTTATAAGGTAAGCCGTGAAAAGAACCAAAGCCGGCAACTGAATTCCGGTTGGAACCCGCTGCTTATTTTCCCTGACAACAGTGAAGTGTGGCTAGACGTTGATGAAAGCCAACTGCGGGCGTTTGCCGGCTTGGCGATCAACAGCACCTTAGGTTCCAAAATGTCGGTCACGCCGTTAAGCCAAGATATGGCCCATACCGACAGGGACTTGGAAAGATTCCAGAGCATGGACGCTTTTTTATGGAAAATTGCCTGCTGGGCATCAAAAGGCCGCTATCCTGCCTCTATTGATATTAGGCAACCCGTTTATCTGAAAAGCTGGCCCAATTTCACCCGTCTATTGGTCACGCCCCACGCCTTGCGCATTGCCGCATTATTGGTACAAGAGCCAAGGACTTTGCCGAATGTCGCCGAAGTCCTGGGCATTAAGCCACAGTATGTTTTTGTGTTCATTAGCGCAGCCTGTTCTTTGGGGTTGGCTGCCCAAGTAAGAAGAGAAGCTGATGTATTAGTATCGCCACCCGAAATCAAACCCAACAAAAACCAAGGTTTACTGAAGCGGATTCTCAGTACATTGCTTGGCAAGAAAGCATAGCGGAAATAAATATATCAATATGAGTCAGTATAAAATTATTTTTACCGGGCCTGTGGGAGCTGGCAAAACGACAGCTATCAATTCAATCAGTGATCTGCCGCCTATAAAAACGGATGCTTCTGCGAGCGATATGACCAAGTCCCGCAAAGCATCGACAACCGTTGCTATGGATTATGGTATCATGAACTTGCCGGGTGGGGAAAAGCTCCACCTATATGGTACGCCAGGGCAAGAGCGCTTTGATTTCATGTGGGATATTTTGGTGAACGGCGGTATTGGCTTGGTGCTGCTGCTTGATAATACCAGGGCCGACCCTTTCCAAGACATGAAATTTTTTCTTGATACGTTCAATACTTTTATCACCTCGACAACGGTGGCGATCGGGGTCACCCAAATGGATTTGAGCGCGACCCCGACCATTGACGATTATCACTTCCAATTAAATAATCTAGGCTTAAAGCCCCCAGTTTTCGCGGTTGACGCGCGGGTAAAAAGTGATGTCTCTTTATTAATCCAATCGTTGCTATATACATTGGATCCTGGATTAGAGGGATAATGATGAGTGGTGAGTATTCTTTAACAGAAGGCCTCTATTTATATCCCACTCCGGCGGGGGCTTATTACGCCGTCGCTTCTATGGAAACCGATAAGCCCCGGCAATTTTTAAGGAAATTATTGCAGCAACCGCAAACGCCAGCCCTCACTCTTGAAAACTTACAGCGTTTGATGAATCATGATGACAGCGAAAAATGCTTGGCATTGTTGCACCATTGCCAAAAATTGCGCTGGGTGCAAGGTTTGGAAGAGCCTTTGGAATATCCGACTGGCGCATTGGAAAACATTTTGTCTGGCTTATTAAGCAAGCTTTCTGAAAACGGCAAGGTACTGCTGGCGGAAAAACAAGGTTTTTACCTCGCAACCCACGGCTTCCCCCACGAAGTCGCCGAAGAGCTATCGGCCTTAAGTGCGGAAATCGCCACCGTCCATGACAGGCGGGCGGGCTTGTTAATCAACAACATGGGGATTATGAGCCATGCTTGGTCTATTGTTGACGTTTTTGGTAACAGTGAAGTGGGGTTTTGGCCGTTGTTCATCTCCAATAATCGGTTTGTTGTGGCTGTTTATGGCATCCCCCATTTAAGCATACGTTATGCGACAAAGGAGAGTTAATTTGAACGTTAACATTACATTTTTAAAAAGAAGAGGAAATTAAATTATGCGTGCAAACATGTTGACTTCTGTATTAACAGAGCTTAACGGTACTTCGGCTGATATTGAAGCATCGGGAATTATATCGACTGATGGTTTGATGATAGCATCAGTCTTACCAGCATCTATGGATGAAGACAGGGTAGGTGCGATGAGTGCAGCGATGTTGTCGTTAGGTGATAGGACGGCGCAGGAATTGGCAAGAGGGACTCTGGAGCAAGTATTGATTAAGGGTGCTAACGGTTATGTGTTGATGACCTATGCCGGTTCCGAATCGGTGCTGACCGTCTTGGCAAAGCCTAATGCCAAATTGGGTTTGATTTTCCTTGATGTCAAGCGTGCTGCCGCCAGTATCGCCGATTTCCTGTAAGACCTTGACCAATGCGTGATTTTAAACCGGAAGACGTTGTGGGTGGCTACAAAGAAGCGGTGCTTGATTTGTATGGTGGCTTGCGCCGGGTGGTTTTCTACACCAATATAGAAACGCCTTATCCTGACGGCAAACTCATCGTCTCGACCACGGACACCAACGGCATTATCACCCATGGCAACAAGGCCTTTGTAGAAATGTCAGGCTACACCTTGGATGAATTGATAGGCTCACCGCATTCGATTTTAAGGCATCCTGATATGCCTGCGGTCGCCTTTAAGGACTTGTGGGATACTGTCAGCAAAGGCGAACACTGGCAAGGCATTGTCAAAAACTTACGCAAAGACGGTGGCTATTATTGGGTCAAAGCCACTGTTATCCCTAATATCCGCCAGGGTAAGCTGGTTAGCTACACTTCGGTGCGGCGCAAGCCATCGCGCACCAAGGTGGAAGAGTGCACAGTGCTCTATGCGTCATTAAAATAACGGCAAAATGATATGACTTACCAATTTACAGTCAGCCCGGACTTCTCGCCCGACCATTTGTCGGGTTGGTATATCTTCAATACATGGCTACAAAAACAGACCGGGGAAGGGATTCATCTGGAAATGTACAATAGTTTTCAAGAACAAGGGACGGCCATTCAAAATGACGGCGTGGATTTGATCTATGCGAACCCCTTCGATGCGGCCATGCTGGTGCGTGACAAAGGTTTTTGCCCATTGGCCAAACCCGTAGGCGTTGCTGATGAAGCCTTGATAGCGGTCAGCGCCGACAGCGCCATTTATGATGTCGCCGATTTGTCCTTAGGGACAAAAATCGCCATGACCGATGACCCTGATGTGCGCATGATGGGCATGATGTTGCTGGAACCTGGGGATTTGTCCGCAAACAACACCCAGATCATCCACTGCAACGCTTACATCCTGGTCGCCAAACAATTGCTGCAAGGCCATGCCGATGTCGGGGTGTTCCTTGCCGAGGCTTATGATGACTTGTCCGGGATGATTAAAAGTAAATTAAGGGTCTTGGTCAGAAGCGAAATTAGCGTTATCCATCATGCTTTAATGGCAGGCCCTAACTTGGCGCACCGTAAGGAGGAGCTACAGGCATTGCTGGTGGCAATGGGGGCGGATGATAAAGGCCGTGATGTGTTAAAAAATCTGGGCTTTGAAGCTTGGGCTACAGTCGATCATGAAGACATGGAATTCATGATCGACTTAATGGACGCGCTGGCCGTTTGAGCCGCTAACTGCAACATACCCTTTTGATAGGAAAATGGCAGCTAAAGCAACTGCCTTTGCCCAATTCGCTGTTGATTTCCAAGGTCGCTTCGTGGCGCATCAGCACATGCTTGACAATCGCCAGCCCTAGGCCTGTGCCCGGCACTTTGCTGCGGCGTTTATTTTCGACCCGATAAAACCGTTCGGTGACGCGGGGAATATCGGAAGCGGCAATGCCCTCGCCAAAATCCTCGACATCCAGCACAACTTCATCTTTGCCCTGATGCCAGCGCACCCTCACCACCGAATCGTCAGGCGAATATTTCAGTGCATTGCCTAACAAATTGGTGAAGGCGCTGCGCAAATCTTGCTCTTCACCATACAAATGCGCCGAAGTTGCCAAGGTCAGTTCGATGCGTCTGGAAGCGTTTTCCATCGTGTCGCCTTCTTTGCAAATTTGGCTCAATAAAGCCGGCACATCGATACATTGGGTTTTTTTCTGTTGGGTTTCCAAGCGCGTCAATAATAGCAAATCGTCAACCAGATGCTGCATCCGCTCGGTTTGTCCGCGCATTTCCTTAAAGGAGTTGGTCAGCAGTGGCGAGGTGTCATCATCCATGTCCTGCAAGGTTTCCAGATAGCCTTTAAGCACCGTCAATGGCGTGCGCAATTCATGCGAGACATTGGCGACAAAATCCTTGCGCATGGTCTGCATTTTTTTCAGTTGCGTCACGTCTTGCGCCAATAACAAGCGCAATCCCGAGCCGTAGCAAATGACCCGCACTTCCAAGGTGACGCGGTTATTGACCGGCGACGGCAAAATGACCGGCTCGCTATAATTGCCTGATTTTAAGTAACGGATAAAATCCGGGAAGCGTATCAGGTTGGCAATGCGCTGGCCTTTGTCGGATTGTTGTAGCCCCAACACCTGCCGTGCCGCCTTGTTGGCCCATTCAATCTCATCACTGGCACGCAACACCACCGCCGCATCGGGCAAGGCTTCGGTGGATTGGCGAAACTGCTCGATCATCTTGCGCAGCTTCTTTTTACGCCGCTTATCACTTTTTTTGATACGGTAGATATGGTAATAAATCTCTTCCCAAATGCCCGATGTTTTAGGGTATAGACCTTTACCCCCTGCACTTATCCAGATTTCAAAACGGCGGATTTGCAAAAACTGGCAGACCAATAAAAACAAGGTTGCCAAAAATAGGGCCAGAAAGAGTGCCCCCGTGATGGAACCGATAATAAACGCCACCAGCAACAGCAATGAAGCCGTGATTAGTTCTTTGCGCCAAACACTCATCAGGCTTATTCCATTAGTGAAAAACGGTAGCCAAAACCGCGCACGGTTTGCACCAAGTCTTCGCGTCCATGTTCCCCCAAAATTTTGCGCAGGCGGCGGATATGCACGTCAATTGTGCGTTCCTCAATATAAACGCTGCGACCCCATACCTGGTCGAGCAATTGGGTGCGGCTGTAGACTTTGTCGGGATGGGTCATAAAAAATTGCATCAGGCGGAATTCGGTCGGGCTGACTTCCAATGGCTTGTCACCGATGCTCAGCCGGTGCTGTTCGGTGTCCAGCACCAAATCGCCCAAAGCAATTTGCGCCAAG